>JBEBJC010000541.1:0-5789 GCA_040080105.1 Myxococcota bacterium | reverse complement strand
GAGTAGGGAAGGAAACTCGGGCCGCGTCGCGTATCGTCGCGTGCCACTTGGAGGGTTGGATGGGTCACGAGCACGAGCGGCCGGTAGAGCCGTTCGCCGATCTTCACGTCGAGCACGGTCACATCCGAGCCACGCTGCTCCACGATCCCACGGTCGAAGGCCTCGACATGGCGATCTACATGGACGGCTCCGGCTCGATGAACGACGAGTACCAGAACGAGGTCGAGCGGAAGGGCGGCGGCCTGTTGTGGGACCTGTTCGGCTGGGGGCCCGCGCCCACCACCGAGGTGCACGACAACCAGGTGGAGCCCCAGGTCCGGTGGATGTTGCAGTACCTCGCGAGCAAGGACCGGAACGGCCTGCTGCGGGTCGCGTACTGGGCCACCGGCCCCGGTGGCGCCGACGTCGAGTACATCGGTGAGCTCGACGGGGTCGACGTGGGCAAGTACAAGTTCCCCGGGCCGAGCCACCCGGGCCGCTCCACCCGGCTGCTGCCGGCGATCCGCGACTTCGTGGAGTACTACCGCCGGCAGGTGCGCGACGGCGCGAAGCAGGGGTGCGCGGTGTTCGTCACCGACGGCCAGCTACACGACGCCGACGACGTGAAGGCGTACTCGCGCCAGATCGCGTCCCAGATCGCGGACGGTCAGCTCCCGCGGCTGAACTTCGTGCTGGTGGGCGTCGGCGACGGCGTCGACGAGGAGCAGCTCGAGCAGGTGTGCCACGAGGAGTACCCCGGGGTCGGCCACCTGTGGTGCCACCGGATCGCCGAGGAGATCAAGGAGGTCGCCGAGCTCGTGGCGGTGCTGGTCGACGAGACGATGACCGTCGCGGCCGGCGGCCTCGTGTACGACGATCGCGGCCAGATCGTGAAGCGGTACGAGGGGCGGCTGCCGGCGGTGCTCGAGTTCGAGGTCCCCGAGGGCACCACCTCGTTCACCCTCGAGGTCAACGGCCAGCGGTACACCCAGCCGCTGCCGGCCGACGACGACGACCACGACGACGACTCCGACGACGGGGATCACGACTGACCATGGGACACGAAGTCGTCAACCGGCCGTTCTCGGACGTACACCGGAAGGGGAACCACGTCGTCGCCACGCTGCTGCACGACCCGACGGTCGAAGGGCTCGACGTGGCGCTGTACATGGACGGCTCGGCGTCGATGGAGCCCGAGTACGGGCCGCGCGGCGTGCTCGCGAAGCTCGGCCCGGTGCGGAACAACGTCGAGCCGCAGATGCGGTGGATGCTGCAGTACCTCGCCACCAAGGACCGCAACGGCCTGCTGCGGGTCGCGTACTGGGCCACGGGCTCGGGCTCCGACCTCGAGCACCTGGGCGAGCTCACCGGCGAGCAGGCCGCCGAGTTCAAGTTCCCGGGGCCCAAGGCCTACGGCAAGGGCACCGTGATGTTGCCCGTGCTGCGGGACTACATCGCGTACCTGCGGACCGAGGTCGGCAAGGGCGCGAAGCGCGGGCTGGCGGTGATCATCACCGACAGCCAGCTGCACGACCCGGCCGACGTGACCGCGTACTCGACCCAGGTCGCGAAGGAGATCGCGGCCGGCCGCCTGCCCCGGCTGAACTTCGTGCTGGTCGGGGTGGGCGCCGCGGTCGACGAGGAGCAGATGGAAGAGATCTGCCACGTCGAGTACCCGGGGGTGGGCCACCTGTGGTGCCACCGCCACGCCGATCGGATGGAGGAGATGGCGGACCTGGTCGCGGTGCTGGTCGACGAGACCATGACCGTCGCGGCCGGGGGCACGATCACCGATGCCGCGGGGCAGGTGCTCAAGGTATACGAGGGTCGGCTGCCCGCGGTGCTCGAGTTCGACGTACCCGCGGACTGCACCGCGTTCGTGTTGGAGGTCAACGGCCAGAAGTTCCCGCAGCCGCTCCCGGAGGAGCACGGCCACGACGAGGACGACGAAGACGAAGACCACCACGACGACGCGCCGCCGCCGCCGCCCACGTCCGGGCACGGCCGCCACCGCCACTGACCGCAGAGGAACCGAGATGAAGACCCGCGCCGCCGTCGCGTTCGAGGCGAAGAAGCCTCTGGAGATCGTGGAGCTCGACCTGGAGGGCCCGAAGGAGGGCGAGGTCCTGGTGGAGCTCAAGGCCACCGGGGTGTGCCACACCGACGACTTCACCTTGTCGGGCGCCGATCCGGAGGGGCTGTTCCCCGCCGTGCTCGGGCACGAGGGAGCCGGCGTGGTGGTCGAGGTCGGGCCCGGCGTGCGGTCGGTCCGCCCGGGCGACCACGTGATCCCGCTGTACACGCCCGAGTGTCGGGAGTGCGACTACTGCCTGTCGGGCAAGACCAACCTGTGCCAGCGGATCCGCGCGACCCAGGGCAAGGGGCTGATGCCCGACGGCACCAGCCGGTTCTCGTACCAGGGCCGGCCGGTGCACCACTACATGGGCACGTCGACCTTCTCCAACTACACCGTGCTGCCCGAGATCGCGGTGGCGAAGATCCGCCCCGACGCCCCGTTCGAGAAGGTGTGCTACGTCGGGTGCGGCGTGACCACCGGGGTCGGGGCGGTGATCTGGACCGCCAAGGTCGAGCCGGGCGCCCGGTGTGTGGTGTTCGGGCTCGGCGGGATCGGGCTCAACGTGGTGCAGGCGCTGCGGCTGGTGGGCGCGGCCCAGATCGTCGGGGTCGACATGAACCCGGCGAAGAAGGCGTGGGGCGAGCGGTTCGGGATGACCGACTTCGTGAACCCGGCCGAGGTGAAGGGCGGGCTGGTCGACCACCTGGTCGCGCTCACCGGGGGCGGCGCCGACTACACGTTCGAGTGCATCGGCAACACCAATGTGATGCGGACCGCGCTCGAGTGCTGCCACAAGGGCTGGGGCGAGTCGGTCATCATCGGGGTCGCGGGGGCGGGGCAGGAGATCTCCACCCGCCCGTTCCAGCTGGTCACCGGCCGGGTGTGGCGCGGGTCGGCGTTCGGGGGCGCGCGCGGGCGCACCGACACCCCGCGGGTGGTCGACTGGTACATGGACGGGCGGATTCAGATCGACCCGCTGATCACCCACCTGATGCCGCTGGAGGACATCAACAAGGCGTTCGAGCTGATGCACTCGGGCGAGTCGATCCGGTCGGTCGTGGTGTACTGATGGCGCTGACCCGCACCTCGGCGGCGCGGTGCTTCGACGGCGAACAGCTCCAGTTCACCCACCCGTCGCGCGCCACCCGGTGCGCGATGGCGGTGTCGGTGTACCTGCCGCCGGCGGCGTCGGCGGGCCCGGTCCCGGTGGTGTGGTGGCTGTCGGGGCTCACCTGCACCGACCAGAACTTCGTGACCAAGGCGGGGGCGCAGCGCGCGGCGGCGGCGCTCGGGCTCGCGCTGGTGGTGCCCGACACCTCCCCGCGCGGCCCCGAGGTCCCGGGTGACCCCGACGGGGCGTGGGACTTCGGCCACGGCGCCGGGTTCTGGCTCGACGCGACCGAGGCGCCATGGGCGACCCACTACCAGATGGCGAGCTGGCTGCTCGACGAGCTCCCGGCAGAGCTGTTCTCCGCGCTGCCGCTCGATCCGTCGCGCCAGGCGATCAGCGGCCACTCGATGGGGGGGCACGGCGCGTTGGTGCACGCGCTGCGCAACCCCGGTCGGTTCCGGTCGGTGTCGGCGTTCTCCCCGATCTGCGCGCCGTCCGAGGTGCCGTGGGGGGAGAAGGCGTTCTCGCGGTACCTCGGGCCCGACCGCTCGACCTGGGCGGCGTGGGACGCGGTGGCGCTGCTCGCCGGCGCCTCCGAGCGGCTGCCGTTGAAGGTGGACCAAGGCGGCGCCGACGGGTTCCTCGACACCCAGCTCCGGCCGGGCCGGCTCGAGGAGGCGGCGCGCGCCCACGGTCACCCGATCGAGCTGCAGATCCGGCCCGGGTACGACCACAGCTACTTCTTCGTGTCCACGTTCATCGGCGACCACCTGGAGTGGCACGCCCGCGCCCTCGCGCGCTGACAGGAGCCCGATGGCCACCGACCCCGAACCGAAGAAGCCGCGCTCGCTCGCCGGCCTGTCGTTCACCACCGCCGCCCCCGCGCCGGTCGGGTCGCTGGTCGAGGTGCCGCACGTCCACGGCCCGGGGTGTGACCACGGCCACGACCACGACCACGACGCCCCGCCGGTCGAGCGGGGTCCCACCACCCGCACGTGTTCGGGGCAGAGCGCGATCCAGCTCGATCTCGCGTTCTTCCTGCCCGGGGAGACCGACGATCGCGGCCGGTTCGAGCAGATCGCGCGCGAGCTCGCGCGGCTGCCCGGGGTGGTGTCGACCCACCTCCGCCGCGACGCCGCGCACCTCGAGATCTGCGCCCACGTCGACCCGGCGGTGGCGGTCGAGGTGGCGGCGGTGCGCACCGTGGTCGCGCGGGCGTCGAAGCGGTACCTCGGGAAGACCTGGTTCGTCCGCGGGATGGACAGCGCGCAGTGCGGCTACGTGATCGAGCACGTGCTCCGCCGCACCCCGGGGATCTTGTCGGCCGACGTGGCGTACGCGGCCGAGCGGGTGGTGATCGAGTACGACGCGACCGTGCTCGACGAGGCGGCGATCGAGCGGAAGGTCGCCGCGGTCGGGTACGAGCTCGAGACCCCGTCGGCGGGCCACGCGTGCTCGCACCACGCCCACTCGGGCGGGCTCGCCCCCGCGCTGGAGATGCCGCTCACCCTCGGGGCGGGGGCGCTGCTCGCGCTCGGCTTCGGGTTGCCGTACGTGCTCGCGGCGCCGGCGCTGGTCCCGACCGGGTTGTTCGCGGTGGCGCTGTGCTTGGCCGGGTTCTACCCGGCGCGTGACGCGATCGCCGCGCTCCGGGCCGGACGGCTCGACATCGAGGCGTTGATGGTGCTGGCGGCGATCGGCGCCGGGGCGCTCGGCGCGTGGTTCGAGGGCGCGTTCCTGCTGTTCTTGTTCTCCCTCGGGCACACGCTCGAGCACCGGGCGATGGACCGGGCGCGCCACGCGGTCGAGGCGCTCGCCGCCCTGCGGCCCCCCACCGCGTGGGTGCGGCGGGCTTCCGGGCTGGTGGAGACCGACGTCGCGCAGGTCGTCCGCGGCGACGTGGTCGTGGTGCGACCCGGCGACCGGGTCCCGCTCGACGGCACGGTGGTCGCGGGCGCGTCGCAGCTCGATCAGGCCGCGATCACCGGCGAGTCGGTGCCGGTGCCGAAGTCGGTCGGCGACGGGGTGTTCGCGGGCACGGTGAACTTCGACGGGACGCTGGACGTGCGGGTCGACAAGTTGTCGACCGAGTCGGCGCTCGCGCGGGTGGTCGACCTGGTGGCGGAGGCCGAGGCGCGCAAGAGCCCGGCCCAGCGGTTCACCGCGCGGGTCGAGCGGATCTTCGTGCCGGTGGTGATCGTCGGCGCGCCGCTGTTCGCGGTCGGGCTGTGGCTGTGGGGCCTGCCGGTGCAGGACGCGGTGCTGCGCGGGCTGTCGGTGCTGGTCGCCGCCTCGCCGTGTGCGCTCGCGATCTCGACCCCCGCCGCGGTGCTGTCGGCGGTGGCGCGCGCCGCGAAGGGCGGGGTGCTGATCAAGGGCGGCGCCCACCTCGAGGCGCTCGGCGCGACCCGGGTGATCGCGTTCGACAAGACCGGCACGCTCACGGTCGGCCGCCCGTCGCTGGTGGAGGTCGTGCCGCTCGCGCTCGGCGAGGCCGAGCTGGTGGCGCTCGCCGCGGGGGCGGAGTCCCTGTCGTCTCACCCGCTCGCGGCGGCGATCGTCGCGGCGGCCGCGGCCCGCGGGCTCACGGTGACCGCCGGCGCCGACGTGCAGGCGGTGCAC
>JBEBJC010000540.1:0-5813 GCA_040080105.1 Myxococcota bacterium | reverse complement strand
GTCTTGCTCACCGCGGTCGCGCGAGACCTGAACGCCGAGGGCGGGATGTTGATCCTGGGCTCGATGTTGCCCAGCGCCGAGGTCGGGCTGTTCCGCGCCGCGACCCGCCTCGCCTCGCTGCCGAGCACGGTGCTCGCGGCGCTGAACCTGTCGTTCCAGCCGGTCGCCGCCCGGCTGTTCGCGGCCGGGAACCTCGACGAGATCGAGCGGCTCGGGGTCCGTGCGAGCCGGATCGCGGTCGGCCTCGCCACCCCGCTGGTGCTGCTGTTCCTGCTCGCCGGCGGCCCGGTGCTCGGCGTGTTCGGGCCCGCGTTCACCGCCGCGGCCCCCGCGCTGGCGATCCTCACCCTCGGCCACCTGTTCAACGTCGCGTGTGGGTCGGTCGGGGTGATCCTGATCGCGTGCCGGCGCGAGGACGACGCCGCGCGCGGGCTGGTGTTGTCGGCGGTGATCTCGCTCGCGCTCAACGTCGTGTTGGTGTGGTGGCTCGGGCTCGTGGGCGCCGCGATCGCCACCGCGCTCGGGCTGGTGGTGTGGAACGTGGCGTTGTCGTGGTTCACCTGGGCCCGCCTCGGGATCCTGCCCGCGGCGTTCTCGTGGCGGCGGTGAGCTCCGACCCGGACGTCGCCCCCCGGGCGCCGGTTGCCCAGGCGCCGCGGGTGGCTACCTTCGGCCGGGGGTGAACGTGTCCGTGTCCCGGCGGCGAGCCTTTCGCACCCAACTTCGGACCGAGCTGGTGCCTCCGGAGGTGACGGCGGCTCGGGACGAGTTGGAGGCGCACTCGCGCGCCGACCTGATCGGCGGGACGGTGCTGTCGTCGCTCGGAGTGGTGTTGCTCCCTGTGCTTCCCCCTGTCCTGCTGGTGGTGCTGGCGACGCTACAGCCGACGACGCTGGTCGCGTCGACGTGCCTGGTCGCAGCGGCCGCTCTCTCGGGCGCGCACTTCGGGATCCGCGCGTGGCGGGCGCGCGCCGCTCGGATCGCCGAGCTCCGCGCTCGGGTCGAGGGCTATGCCCACGCCAACTCCGACCCGCGCTGGCCAGGGGCGCAGGAGCTCCTGCTGCGCCTGCGGGGCGAAGACCCTCACTCCGAGCAGGCCCACGCGGTCTACCCGATCGCGCGTGCTCTCGCGATGGAGCTCGCCCTGCGCGAGCGTTCGGTCACGCGCGGCGAGGACACCTCCGACCCCGACGCCCGGGTCGACGCGCTGTTGGACGACCTCCGGGACGCGGGCGCGGCGCTGTCACGCTCAGACGACGCGCGCCTGTTGGCCGACCTCCGCGCGGCCACCGAAGCCGAGGAGGAGGTCGCGTCGTTGCGGACCCGCGCGGCCGCGGCGCGCCGCCACGCGCAACCGACGTAGCGCCTCGGCTAGGCCGGCGATCCCCGGTGCGCGGCCGCGGATCCTGCGCGCCGCGTTCTCACGGCCGCGGCGACCAGTTACGGTCCGGCGGGGAGGCGAGGGTGTCCGATCTGGAGTTCCGACGCATGGAGCCGACCGAGGACGACCTCGGGCGGTTCGCCGAGTGCTTCGCGCGGAACGAGGACACGAAGGACCCGCGCCTGTTGAAGTGGCAGTTCCTCGCGAACCCGGTGACCCACGCCGATCCGACCCAGCTGTTCACCGACTTCGCGGTCGAGCCCGACACCGGGCACCTCGGCGCGATCTACGCCACCTCGCCGGTCGAGCTGAAGATCGGACCCCACCGCACGGTCGCGGTGCAGTCCCTCGACACCCTCACCGACAAGAACCACCGCCGGAAGGGCCTGTTCAACAAGATGTCGGCCGCGGTGTACGCCCGGTGTAAAGAAGCCGGCGTGTCGCTGGTCTACGGGTTCCCGAACGGCGCGTCCGCCCCCGGGTTCTTCTCCAAGGGCGGGTGGTCGCGCCTCGATCCCGTGCCGTTCCTGGTGTTGCCGCTGCGCGCCCGGTACTTCCTGCGCAAGGCGGGCCTGTCGAGCGGGATCGCGCGGTTCGCCCCGGACTGGCTGCCCACCCGCCAGCCGCCCCCGCTGCTCGCGGCGAACGAGGAGGTCGCGGTGCAGCTCGTGCTCGAGCCCGCGGTCGACGCGCTGTGGGAGTCGTTCTCACAGCCGATCCGGATCGGGGTGATCCGCGACCGCAAGTACCTGTCGTGGCGGCTCAAGCGGCCCGGCGGCGGGTACAAGGTGTTCGCGTTCAGGCGGGCCGGCGAGCTGCGCGGGCTCGCGGTCACCACCCTCAAGGAGAAGCACGGCGGGTCGATCGGCTACGTGATGGAGGTGCTGCACGCCCCCGACGACTCCCGCGCTGGTGAGGTGGTGTTGAACGCCGCGATCGACGATCTCGCCGCGCAGAAGTGCGACGCGGTGCTCGCGTGGTGCCTCGAGCACTCGCCGAACCGCACCACCTACCGCCGGGTCGGGTTCCGCACGTTGCCCGACTGGGCCCGGCCGATCGAGCTGCACTTCGGGGCGCTCGCGCTCGACGCCCCGGCCGACGCCGCGGTCGGCAACCGGCGGAACTGGTACCTGTCGTACCTCGACTCGGACACGGTGTGAGCGCGCGCGGCCACCTGCTGATCTCGCTCGACTTCGAGCTGCACTGGGGCGTGCGCGACCACACCCCGGTCGACGGGTACCGCGAGAACCTGCTCGGGGTGCGCGAGGCCGTGCCGCGCACGCTCGACCTGTTCCGCTCCCGCGGGATCTGCGCCACCTGGGCCACGGTCGGGATGTTGATGGCGGAGGACCGAGACGAGCTCGAGGCGTGCCTGCCGCGGGTCCGCCCGCGGTACGCCGATCCGCGCCTCGATCCGTACGCCGACCTCGGCGGGCTGGGCCGGAACGAGGTCGACGACCCGTTCCACTTCGCGCCGAGCCTGGTGCGGCACATCGCCGAGACCCCGGGGCAGGAGATCGGCACCCACACGTTCTCGCACTTCTACCCGCTCGAGCCGGGCGCCACCCTCGACGCGTTCGTCGCCGATCTGCAGGCCGCGCGCGGGATCATGGCGCGCAAGGGCCTCCCCGAGCCGCGGTCGATCGTGTTCCCGCGCAACCAATACGGCCCCGACCACGTGCGGGTCCTGTCCGGGCTCGGCATCCGGTGCTACCGGGGGGCCGCGTCGGGGCGGTGGAACCGACCGTCGTCGACCGGGGACGACGGGCCGGTGCGACGGGCCGCTCGCCTGCTCGACACCTACCTGCCCCTGTCGCGCGACCCGACCCGTCCGGTGGCCGCGGACGGGGCGGTGAACCTCCCCGCGAGCCGGTTCCTCCGGCCCCACTCCCCTGCCCTGCGCGCGCTCGAGCCCGCCCGCCTCGCGCGGATCGAGCGCGGGATGACCGCCGCTGCACGGGGGGGCCGCGACTACCACCTCTGGTGGCACCCGCACAACTTCGGGGTGCACCTCGAGCAGAACCTCGGGTTCCTGTCCCGGGTGCTCGACCAATTCGGCGCGCTCGCGGAGCGGTACGGGATGGCGAGCGTTCGGATGGCCGACCGCGCTACGGCCTGAACGCCGGAGCGGTGTGCCCACCGCGTGCGCTCAGCCCCCGGTGTCGAGCGGCGGCGGAAGGGCGTCCCCCCAGCGGTACAGCACGATCTGGACATGCGTTTCGCAGGCACGCACGTGCAGCCCGCCCACCGGTCCCCCACCAATGGGGGTCCATGGGGACCCGTTCTGGCTGAATCGGGTGGTCGCCGCAGACACGCTGCACCCACGCGGCACCTCGCTCTCGGCCACCGCGGCGAGCTCGGGGCGCGGCTCGACCACGAGCTCCGAATGGACCCAGATCTGCTCGGGGTCGAGGCCCTGAGCCCCGATCCGCACCTCGCCAGACGCGGTGAACCAGTCCTCCTCACCGGCTTCGGTGGTGCGGGTGGCCGAGACCTCGAGGGTCGCCGGGACCCACAATGCGGGACCGGCCAAGCAGACCTGCCGTGCAACCGCAAGATCGACGTCGAACATCTGCTCCTCGACCTGTGCGTCTCCCGGGTCGCGGGTGTTGAAGGTCAACGTGGCGGTCTCCAACGGCCCGCCGTCCGTCGGATCGACGGTGACCCCGTAGGTCCCGTCGACCAGTGGCAGCACGTCCACCGCCGCGAACCCGAGTATACTTGGGGCGTCGGCGGCGATTGGCGGCCCGATCGCCTTGGCGTGGCATACAGCGGTCGGGAGCGGATGATACGACCCCGCACAAGCGGCGAACAGCGACCACATGTCATCCCCTCTGCTATTGGGTGTCCATGATGTCGGTAGCCCACATGTGGAAGTTCGAGGCTCGTGGTCCGACGAAGCGATTCCAGACGTTGTTCCAGCCGGACACGACCGCCACCACGAAGCCGTCTTCGTCGACTTCGCACGTGCTGATCGAAGATCCGTGCGGGCAGTAGTACAGCGGGCCCCCGGACTGCCCTTGCCCAACGTCTCCCTCCCAGCGAAGGGTCTTGTTGAAGAACCCGGTCACGTTGTTGTTCGCGGAGTGGAGCATCGAGCTGTTGCCGATGCAGCCCGAGCAGGGCTTGCGGAGGCCATAGCCGAGGTTGTAGAAGTTCGCGCCGACGTTCTTCAGGGTCGAGTCGACCGCGCTCGACAGGTCCATGTCGCCTGGATCGGGGGAGAACGCGCTCTGCAGCTTGATCAGCCCGTAGTCCAGGTCTGGATCCGGAGAGGCGGGGTCCCAACCTCCCGGGAAGTACTCGTCACCCATCACCGTGTCTCCGGAGTACTGGTTGACGATGGAAATCGACCCGGCCTGAATCAGAGTACCCGACGACGTATAGACACAGTGCTCCGCGGTCAGCACCCACAGGTCGCGCAGCACGATGCCAGAGCACACCGAAGCGCCGGCGTTGACCTTCACCACCGTCGACTGCCGCACGGGCGTCGGGTTGGTGATGCCGTAAGGCGACTCACAATCGTAGCAGTACCAGCTAAGCGGTGTCCAGGTGATCAGCTCCCCGATCGCGGGAGCCGGGTCCCCGACCTGCACTCCGGCAGGCTCCCCCAGCACGGGCTCCTCGGTGTCGGCGACCGCAGGCAACGACGCGGTGTCCACCGCCACCACCTCCCACATGCGCCCGGTGCGATCGTATCTCCACGTACCGAGGAGCTGCTGCTCCACCGTCTCCTTCTCGTCCCCCTGGTAGACGTACGACAAGGGGCCGGTGATGGGCTCGGGGTCCCACGCGTACCGCGCCTGTTCGACGTACCGCCAGGTGAGCGGGCCGAACAACTCCAGGGCTTCCGGATCGAAACCGGGCTCGGTCGCGTAGGACCAAGTGCCGTCGCCGTTGTCCACGACGGCCGGAGCTAGGGGGCTCTCGGCTCGCGCGCGCCCGAAGAGGAGCCTCCCCCCGGGACTTGGCGAGGAGGTACAACTGAACCATACGGCAGAAATGGCAAAAACTGTACCACCTCCCGACACCATGCACCGACCGGGAGCGTTCGTCAAGTCGAGTCTTCGGAAGCGCTTAGCCCACGCGGATGGTCTTCACATGGTTGCCCCGCCGGGTCTGTGCTGAGGGGTATGCTGTGGCGTGCGCCCGCCGTCACCCACCCCGACGACGATACGGCAGACGCCGGGGGACTCGATGTGGTGGTTCGGCCTCGCGCACGCCCAAGACCTGGTGATCGACGGCGCGGTCACCGAGCTGTCGGGCGTGGTGGCGTTCGACTCGGTGCGGGTGCTCAACGGGGGCGTGCTGCGGGTCACCCCGTACGACGGCACCGCCGGCACCGGGTCGCTCGAGCTGTACGCCGACTCGGTGTGGGTCGACGCGACCTCCGCGATCGACGCGGTCGGCGCGGGGTACACCGGGGCCGGCC
>JBEBJC010000539.1:0-5828 GCA_040080105.1 Myxococcota bacterium | reverse complement strand
GCGCTGCTGCTCGGGCTGACGATCCCGCCGAACTTCGCCCAGACCCGTGACCACGTGGTGTTCAACCGGAACGAGACCACCGCGTCGGTGAAGCTGCGGGCCGACTACACCCGCTCGATCCTGCGCCGCACGTTCTGGACCGAGCCCGTGACCAACCTCGAGGTCGACCAGGGCGCCCACCTGTGGTGGAACCCGGACTACTCGGCGATCGACATGGCGATGTTGGTCGACATCCCGATGGCGCGGCACTGGTACCAGCAGCGCGACTTCGTGCGGGAGTACGTGTTCGAGGAGCGCAAGCCGACCTTCGCCCACGTCGGCGGGTGGTGGGCCGACCACACCGGGCTGCGGCGGTACCCCGAGTGGGACCGCACCTTCTACGAGCTGCCCGGGTACCAGAACCTCCCGCCGATGGGGTGGTTCCGCAACGTGTTCGTGCGGCGCGAGCTGGTGATGGCGCCGCAGTACGTGGGCCCCGGCGGTCGCCGCGCGGTGTTCGACTGGGAGCTCGCGCTGCGCGGGTGGGAGCAGCCGGCGCCGTGGGTGCCGGGGGAGCCCGGGTACCTCGAGGCCCAGTTCTCGGTGCGCAAGCCGCGCGAGGCCGGCCAAGACGTGACCGTCACCGCGTTCCTGTCGAAGGGGGGCCAGGTGGTCGCGAGCTTCTCGCTGCCGATGGGCTACGGCATCTACCCGATGCACGAGTGGAAGCCCGGCGAGGCGTTCCGCGGGCGCCACGCGGTGCCGGTGCCGCCGAACCTGCCCGTGGGCACCTACGACCTCGGGTTCGTGCTCACCGGCCCGCGCGGCGGGGTGATCCCGGTGATCGAGCGGCCCGAGTCCGCGGTCGACGGGCCGCCGGTGTTCGCGGCGGGCGAGGTCCGGTTCGCCGACGCGATCGAGGTGGTCGACCGGGCGGCGCGCGACGCTCGGGTCGACGACCTGCGCGCGGCCGTGCGCGAGCGCGCCGGCCGGGGCGCGTGTGAAGACGCCGAGCGCGGGTGGATCCGGATGACCCGCCACCGGCCGGTGTCGTGGGGGTGGCACGAGCGGGAGGCGCCCGAGATCACCCGCGCGCTGGCCGACTGCTGGGCGCGGCAGGCCGAGAACGCAGGCTCGCGCGACGTCGAGTTCCTGACCCGCTCCCACCGGTGGGATCCGGGGTCACCCGAGCTCGCCCGGGTCGGCGCGCCGGTCGCGGCCCGGCTGCTCGCCGAGGCCGACCTCGCGCGGGACACCGAGGATTGGGCCGTGGCGTACGAGCGGTACGCCGCCGTGCTGAAGTTTCAACCGTGGCGCGCGTGGGCGCGCCGACACGCAGAGACCGCGCGCGACCACCGACTCGGCCTGACCGACGACGTGCGCATCGGGATCGGCGGCGAGAACGACCTGCGGGCGTTCGAGGAGGCGAACCGGTGAGCACTCACCCCCCGTCGGTCACCGACCTGCGGCACAACCTGGTCGGGCTCGCGTCGATGTTGCTCGCGACCGCTGCGGTCGTCCGCTGGAGCGTCGACCCCGACGTCGCGGTGCCGATCTTGATGGCGGCGACCGCGCTGCCGATCGTCGCGCTCGACGTGGCGCGCCTGGGGGTGCACCGGCGGGCGTCCACCGGGATCGACTTCACCACTGCGCGGCCCCCCGACCCCGGGCGGGTCGCGATCAAGTGGCTCGGCGCGATCGCGGTGATCGGCGCGATGTTGTCGTTCTACTTCCTGACGCCGGAGTACCAGGGCGAGTTCTACCACCCGTACTGGCGGTTCCTCACCTGGTTCGGACCGATCGTGCTCGGGGTGGGCGCCGTGTACTTCGCGTGGGTCGACAAGTACCTGGTGGAGCCGCGCGACGGGTACTGGCACCTGGGCGCGCTGGTCACCGGCCAGGGCGCCGACGTGGACTTCGAGAAGATCTTCGACCTGCTGCGCACCTGGGTGATCAAGGGGTTCTTCGTGCCCCTGATGTTCGTGTACGCACACAAGAACGTGGTCGACCTGCAGCACACGATCCACGGCGATCGACCTTGGTTCCAGTACCTGTTCGACACCGGGTTCCACGCGGGGTTCCTGGTCGACGTGGTGTTCACCACCATGGGGTACCTGCTCACGATGCGGCTGTTCGACACGCACGTGCGCTCGGCCGAGCCCACGATGAGCGGGTGGGTGGTCGCGCTCGCCTGTTACCAGCCGTTCTTCGGGCTCGTGTCGGGCCAGTACGTGCAGTACGAGGGCGGGTACTACTGGGGGGAGTGGCTCGCGCCGTACCCGGTGGTGAAGTGGACGTTCGGCGCGCTCATCCTGCTGCTGCTGGTGGTGTTCTCGGGCTCGACCGTGACCTTCGGGTGCCGGTTCTCGAACCTCACGAACCGCGGGGTGGTCACCGGCGGGTTCTACCGGTGGACCCGCCACCCGGCGTACGTGTCGAAGTGTGCTTCGTACTGGCTGATCTTCGTGCCGTACGTGTACAACGGCAGCTGGTACGAGGTGCTGCGCGACTGCGTGTGGCTGTCGGGGTTGTGCGGGTTGTACTGGCTGCGCGCGCGCACCGAGGAGCGGCACCTGTCGCGCGACCCGGCGTACGTGGCGTACGCGACCCACATGAACGAGGCGTCGATCTTCGCCCCGCTCGGGCGGCTGTTCCCGTTCCTTCGGTACCGGCCGCCGGCGGTGCCGGTGTAGGACCCGCGTCAGGACTGCCCCGTTACCGCCCGTGACCGTCGGGCGACCTACGGTAACCAATAAAGCGCCGAGGGGGCAGGTACCGTGAGACGGGAGGTGGCCGATGTGGGCTTGGCTGGCCGGTGCGGCGGCAGCAGGGGCGCCCTCGCGAGTGGTGGACGCGTTCGACCTCGCGGGCCCGGACTGGGTCCCGGCCGAGGTCGGCACCGCGCCCGACGGCTCGGGGTCGCTGGTCCTCGAAGGCTCGGCCGTGGGCCAGCGCGCGTTCGTGGTCACCCACAAGCGCGTGTCGGTGCGGCTGTTCGCGTCCGACGTGTGGCCGGTGCGGGTGAGCGCCACCGTCGACGAGCCGATCAGCGGGTTCGGGACTTCGGCGGAGGCGTGGGCCCCGGTGTCGCGCTGGACCACGGTCACGCTCGACACGAGCGACCTGTGTGGGCTCGAGGGCGGCGCCTCGCTGTCGGTCGACGCGCTTCCGAGCTACGGCGAGGACCGCCAGCCGGTGTACGTGGATTCGGTGCAGCTCGACGGCGAGGTGTGCCCGCAGTTCCACGACGCCGACGCCGACGGCCTGTGTGTCCAGGGGTACGACCGCGACGGGGACGGGTGGTGTGTCGCCGAGGACGAGGTGGAGCCGCCCGGGCACAAGCTCGACTGCAACGACACCAGTCCCGGGCCGCGGTGCCTGTCGCTCGCGGTGGTGCCACACGGGGTGAGCGCGACCCTGACCGCGACCGGCGCCGCACCCGGGGAGACGGTCACGTTCTTCGGCTCGGGTGTGCGCGGGCAGAACTGCCCGCCGGCGCTCGGTGGCGTGTGCATGGACCTCGGGCTCCCGCGGCGGATCGGGGCCGCCACCGCCGACGACGCAGGCGTAGCGGTGCTCGCGATCGACCGGTTGGACATCCCGTGGTTCCAGGCGGCGGTGTTGCGGCTCGCGCAGGAGACCGACGTGTCCCCCGCCACCGCGCTCGACGGCCCGGCCCCCGAGCCGACGCCGATCACCGACCGCTGACCCAGCTGCGGACCAACCGGAACCCCACGGTGTCCCCGCGGTTGGTCGCGTCGAGCGCGGCCCGCGCGGCGCCGTGGGACCCCCGGCCCGGGAAGAACCAGCAGCCTCCCTTGAGGACCCGCCCGGTGGCCCCGGGCACCAGCCGGCCGCCCGACACCGCGCGGTACTCGCTCGAGCACCACTGCCGCACGTTGCCCGCGAGCCCGCGGACCCCGTACACGCTGCAGTCGGTCGGGTAGGCGTCGACCGGCGCCAGCAGCGGCCGTCCGGGGTGGCTGTCGCGCACGCAGCAGAACGTCGGATCGAACCGGTCGCCCCAGGGGTAGGCCCGCCCGTCCACCCCGCGCGCGGCCTTCTCCAGCTCGAACTCGGTGGGGAGGCGCCACGGTTGGCCGGTGGCCCGCTCGCGCCACGCGGCGTACGCCTCGGCCGAGGCCGCGTCGATCAACACCACCGGCCACCGGGGGTCCCACAGGTCGCCGTCTGCGTCGGGGACCAGCGCGAACCGCCCGTCCGGCCCGCGCCCGTACAGCTGGGGACCGGCCTGACCCTGCGCCCCGCGCTCGCGGGGAGCGTACGCTGCGGCCTCCGCGAACCGGCCGTCGGCCTCGAGTGCGTTGAGGAACCCGAGGTACTCGGCGTTGGTGACCGGGTGGCGCGCGATCACGAACGAGTCCAGCTCGCGCTGGTGCCACCACCAGCTCTGGAACGTGTCGTCGTGGGCCCCGGCGAGGAACGGCCCGCCCGGCACGTACCGCTCGTCCGGGCCGATCGACCGTGCGGGCGGCAACACCACCGGCGGCCCCCGCCAGGTGCCACACCGCTCGAGGTGGACCGGGTACCACACGGTCTCGTGCCCGTCCGCGCGGAGCTCCACCAGGTGCCGGCCCATCGGCAGCGCGACCTCGACCGGGGACGGTCCGAGCGAGCGCTCGACCACCGGCACCAACACCCGGTCCTGCTCGACGTACCGGTACAGCACGACCTCCGCGCCGGCAGGCTCGGTGACCAGCACCAGCCGACCGTCGCCCTGCAGCCACTCCCGGTGGTCACCCCGGTCGTAGTGCCGGAGGTCCGCCGCCCGCTCCCGCGCCGTGAGCACGTCCCCGCGTGCCTCGGCGCGCTCCATCCCCTCTCGGTGGTGCGCGGCGAGCGCGGCGAGGGCGGCCGGCAGGTCGGGCGCGTGGGTCAGCGCCCCTTGGAGCGTGCGCAGCTGGTCCTGCTCGAGCCGCCGCACCTCGATCTCCAGCTCCGATGCCGCGTCCTGGGCGCGCCACCCGGGGAGCTTCGCCGCGACCGGGTCGGACGGTCGGACCTCCGCCAGCAACCGGTCGGCCTCGGCCCGGAGCTCCGCCGCTCGCTCCGCGCAGCGCGCCCGCTCGTCGCGCAGCTCGGCCGCCCGCGCCACCGACGCCTCTCCCCGCGCCCGCCGCGCCGCGCCGTCCAGCCACCGCTCGAGCGCGGTCGCGAGCTCGGCGCCGCTCGGCGTGCGGGCGTCGGCGTCCAAGGTGGTGGCCTCGTCCACCACGGCCCGCAGGTCGAGGTCCCCGTCCCATGGCAGCGCCTCACCGCTCTCCCGCGCGCGGGTGACCGGGTGAACGTCACTCGCCCCCGGCGCGACGTGCACCGCGTCCCACAAGACCAGGCCGAGCGCGTACACGTCGGACGTGGTCCGGGCCGGTCGCCCCGCCCGCACCTCGGGCGCGCGGTACCGAGGCGTGCCGGTGGCGTCGTCGGCGGAGGACCCCCAGTCCAGCACGCAGACCTCGCCGAACGCGCCGACCATCACGTTCGACGGCTTCAGGTCGCGGTGGAGGACCCCGCGCTGGTGGGCGTACGCGACGGCCTCGACCGCGCGGCGAACGAGCTCCACCCGCGCCCGGAGCTGCGCGCCGGTGCGATCCGGGTCACCGAACACCGCCCCGAGGGTCCGACCCTGCACGATCTTCATCGTGAAGAACGGCCGCCCGTCGTCGGCGTGGCCGAACCTGTGCACCGGGACGATGCCTGGGTGCTGGAGCTGCGCGGTCGCCTGCGCCTCGGCCTCGAACCGCCGCGCCGAGGAGGGGTCCGCCGCGAGGGCGGGGGCGAGCACCTTCAGCGCTACCGGGGCCTGCAGCGCGTGGTCGTACGCGCGGTAC
>JBEBJC010000538.1:0-5835 GCA_040080105.1 Myxococcota bacterium | reverse complement strand
GGCCGCGCAGAACATGGTGGCCATAGGCTTCATCGAGAAACAGCTGGGGAAGTCGATCACGTGGCTGGACTGGCTGATCGCCGCCGCGCCGTTCGCGGCGCGCCCCCCGCTCGCAGCCGAGCCGCCCGGGCTCCAGCTGCGCGGTGAGCCTCGCCGAGAGCCTGCGCCGGCCGGCGCCGGACCCCGGATCGTCGGCACCGCCCACCAGCGGTACTGGCTGGTCGAGGAGCCCGGCGCGATCGTGGTGATCGACGCGGGGCGCCTCGCCCGGCGGGTGAGGGTCGAGCTCGACGTGGGCGAGCCGCGCCGGCTGCTCGTGCCGCAGCGGGTCGCGGTGCCGGCGGTGATCGCGTCCAAGGTGGAGGAGCGGGCGGAGGCCCTGGCCGCCCTCGGTCTGGTGGTCGGGCGGTTCTCGGCGTCCGAGGTCGTCGTCCGGGCGGTGCCCGAGTGTGTCGCCGACGTGGACCCGGCCGAGGTGCTGCGGATCGCGCTCGCGACCGACGACCCTCGCGGAGCGTGGGCGGAGCGCGCGCCGCACGCGCCGGTCCCCGACGGCCTCGCGGAGCTCGCGCACCAGCTCGCGCTGCCGATCGGGCCGGTGGTGTCGCGGGTGGCGGTGTAGTCACCAGCCTTCGGGTACGGCCCCGTGCAGGCAGGTGATGGTGTTCGGCCGCCACGGGGCAGACCACAGCGATCGGCCCGGGTGCTGCGGCGTCCCCTCGGCCAGCCCCTCCCACGCCGACCAGTGGGGCGCCGCGCCGGGCGCGATCCGGTGCAACCCGCTCTGCCACGGGCCGATCACGTGTGTGTGACCGGCGGCGGCGCAGCCGAAGAACTCGGTCCACGCGGCCGCGAACGACTGACCGGCCTGCCCGCCGAACGTGTCGCAGGTGCGGAACCACCACTGCCCTGCGGGGTCCATCCGCTCGCGGATCTGCTCCAGCACCCGGCGGTGTGGGGCGGTCGGGCCGAGGGAGGCCCGGGTGAGCGCCTCGGCGTCGATCCGCACCCGGCCGCGCTGGCCGTGGCCCCAGTATTGGATCTCGGAGATCGGCTCGCTGGGGCTCACCTGGGCGATCCACCCGAGCGCCTCGTCCCAGGTCGACGCGCCGGCCCACGCGTCGAGCCGGCCGAGCGCGCTGTACCCGGCGCCGCCCACCTGCCAGGTGTGGGTCAACCCGACCGGCGCCGCGGCTCCGCGCCACCGGGTGTCGGTGCAGGTGCGGTCGTACACCATCAGCCGCAGGCCCATGACCCTCCGTAGCCCGGTTCGACTGGGACCGGCGGGGGTGCTATCGACCGCAGATGGCGAAGGTGGTGGTGTTGGCCGGGCCGACGGCCGCCGGCAAGACCGAGGCCGCGATCGCGGTCGCCCGCCGGTACGAGGCGGTGATCGTGTCGGCCGACGCGATGCAGGTGTACCGGGGGATGGACATCGGGACCGGGAAGGCCACGCAGGAGGAGCGCGCCGCGGCGCCGCACTTCGGCATCGACCTGGTCGACCCCGATCAGCCGTTCGACGCGGCGTCGTTCGTGGCGCTCGCCGACGCGGTGTGCGCCGCGCACCCGCGGGTGGTGGTGGCGGGCGGCACGACGCTGTACCTGCAGGCCCTGATCCGGGGCCTCGTCCCGACGCCCCCGGTCGACCTCGCGCTGCGGGCCGAGCTCGACGCGCTCGCCGACCCCCACGCGGCGCTCGCCGAGGTCGATCCCGCGCTCGCCCGGCGCCTGCACCCGAACGACCGGGTCCGGATCGTGCGCGGGCTCGAGGTGTTCCGCGCCTCGGGCGTCCGGCTGTCCGAGCTGCACGACGCGCACGCCCGCGCGCCCGACCGGCTCGAGGTGGTGGGGCGGTGGCTCGACCGCGACGACCTGGATGTCCGGATCGCGCGCCGCCTGCAGCGGATGTGGGACGCCGGGTACGTCGACGAGGTCCGGCGACTGCTCGACCGGGGGTACGACCGCTCACTCAAGCCGCTGGGGTCCCTCGGCTACCGCCACCTGTGTGACCACGTGCTCGACGGGCTCCCGCCGCACGAAGCCCACCAGCGCACGCTGCGGGACACCCTCGGGTTCGCCCGCAAGCAGCGCACCTGGATGCGGTCCCTCGGGTTCCCGAAGGTCACCGACGACGGGGTCGCCGGCGCGCTCGCGGCGGCGGCGGAGGCGTGGGGGAACCACGTAGCGTAGCAGCGGACAAATTCTGGCGCGTTGGCGTGGGTGTTCGCAGCTTCCCTGTGCGGCGAGGCCTCGTCCGGCGGCGCACTCGCGGGCCAGGCTGGCCCGAGGAGGACCGGCGGTGTACACCAAGTTCCGGAGGTCCGATGATCGAGGGGGTGACGATCCGGAACTTCAGATCGATCAGGGAGTTAGACGCAGAGCTGGCGCCGTTCTCGGTGTTGGTGGGACCAAACGGCGCCGGGAAGACCAACGTGGTGCAGGCGCTGGAGACGCTCGGCAGGATGATCGACGTTGGGTCGACAGACCCGCTGCGGGACCTGGGCTGGGACGAGGTGCGCTGGCGGGGGACTCCCGTCTCGAGAGGCGGGATTACACTGGGGGCGACCCTTGACCTGCGGCGCCTGAAACGCATCCACGCGCGTGGATTGGAGCCTCAGGAGTCGCAGACGCACCACCGAGTGGCGCTGAAAGTCGTCCTCACCGGATCGGCGGACGGGGTCGATGTGCTGGAGGAAGACCTCGTAGTCGCGGATGGCAGCGGCGCACCGCTGGGACGCTTCTCTGCCCAGGCCGACCGCCCGCCGGTCGCTCAGATCGAAGACCCCAAGGCCTGGGAGGAGTTGGGGATTGGCCACGCACAGGTGGGGGTAGGGGGTTCGGTGGACCCGCGGTTTCTCCGGATCTTCGGACCATCGAGTCCGTTCAGATCGCTGGTGCGAGGTTCGCTGCTGGTTTGGCGGTTTCGCTTCGACACCACTTCGCTGCGCTCCGATGCGCCCCATCCGTCGCACGAGCTGCTGGGGTCCGGAGAAAACCTCGCGCGCGCTGTCCTGAATCGCCGCGGCGACCAGGACGCTCCGAATCCGGCGTTCTCGCCGATCCTCGATGGGCTGCGGATCGCGTACCCGCGCATCAAAGACGTTCGAGCCCGGCGGGTAGGGCCGAACCGCTTCACTCTCCAGTTCAAAGAGCGGGGGGTGCGGCACTGGCTCGACCAGTCCTCGGTGTCGGACGGGGTTTTGCACGCCCTGGCCCTGCTGTTGGTCCTGCTCACCAGAGGGCAGGGAGTGACAGCAATCGAGGAGCCGGAGAACGCGCTCCACCCGTGGGCTGCGCGAGCGTTGATCGAACTGGCCCAGAACCAGCAGTCCCGCCAGGTCCTCGTGACCACCCACTCTGAGACCGTGGTGAGCGCGATCGGCGACCCGCGGTCGCTGTTTCTGGTGGAGCGAGGCGACCGGGGGACGACCGTGGAACGCGCGACCGACCGAGAGCAGGCGTTGGAGGAGATCCTACGCGAATCCGGTCAGAAGCTAGGCGATGTATGGATCGATGGGAGTCTCGGCGGGGTTCCCGAGGGACCGGTGTGAGCCCACGCCGAAGGCCATCGGAACTGAAGATCGGGTTGGTGGTGGAGGGAGACACCGAGTTCCGTGCACTCCCGCAGCTCCACCGGCTGCTGCGGACACCACTCCTTCGGGCCGTAAACCTGGGGGGTGTGGGCGGGGAAGCTTCGGCCTTGGGAATCGCGCGTCAGGTGGCGCCGAAGATTCGGGGGCTAAGGGTTAGCTGCAGACAGGTGGTGATCGTGTTGGACCGCGAGCAGCGAGGCTCCTGCGCACCCAGCTTCGCCAAGGATATTCTCGACGCGCTCCGCAGCGCCCTCGGCGACACCGACGGCGTAGGCGTGGTGATCGTCGATCGGATGTTCGAGGCCTGGCTGATGGCCGCCCATGGTCGGTTCGACGGTCACACCAGACCAGAGGCCGAACTGCGCCGCCGGCTCGGGCGTTACGACAAAACTAGGGATGGGCCTAAGCTATTTGCTGAACTGCAATTCGATGCTGTCCGCCGCAACAGCCCGTCCCTCGACAAGCTGCTACGCACTCTTGGGGTGTAGGCAGACCTCCTCGTGCGGGAGCCGCACACCCGGTCTCCACCTGCGTGCCAATCGCTGAAGTGCCTACGGGCGGCGCAGCACGGTCGAGCGCGCGAACAACTCCTTCGGCGCGGCCGGCGGCGGCGCCTTCGCGGCGGCGGGCGGGAGCTCGATCACCTTCACCACGTACCGGACCTCGGGCGCCGGCGCCGCGGTGGGGATCGCGGCCTTGAAGAACGAGACCGTGGGGGCGAGCTCGAGCAGCGACTCGGCGCGGATCTGCTGCCGTTGGACCAGCTTGGTGGTGCCGCTGGTGATCTCGGCCACGAGCTCGATCCCGTTCGGGTGGTCATTGGTGAAGGTGGCGCGGGTGAACGACACCAACACCGGCAGCTCCACCACCACGTGGGTCGGCGACACCGCGGTGAACGCGATGTCGTAGTTGTCGGCGAGCGGCTGCTTGCCGGCGGGATCGACGTGGTACCACACCGGTGGCGGCGCCTTCTTCTTCGACTCGGCGACGAAGTCGGACATCACCTCGTCGTCGTCGAGCGTCTCGGTGAGCTGGGTGGCCTTGGTCTCGAACAGCGCGCCGGACGCCTTGGTCTGGTCCTGGTTGCTGATGTCGATGTCCTCCCCGTCGTCCACGTCCTCTTGCGCGAACGCGAGCGTGCACAGCCAAACGAGCACGTGACCTCCCGAAGTCCCTCTGTACCTCGACCCGCGGCGGCCGACGACGCTTCCGTGGACTGCGTTACCTGTGTCGGGTGAGCTCGGATCCGTTCATTCGCGCGTACCTCCGGGAGGGGTCGAACCGCCTCCGCGAGGAAGGGCCGTGGGTCGTGGCGCGCGAGCTCGGCCTGCTCGCGATCTCGATCTCGCTCGCGGCGCCCTTGGTGCGGCCGACGTTCCTCGCGTTCCTCGATCGCGACCCGGACGCGATCGCCGACGGCATCGTCCAGGTGGTGTTGCGCGCGGGCACCGTCGCGGTCGGGTGGATGGCGATCGACACGTACTTCGCGCTGCTCAGGTCGCCGCGGCGCGACGTGTTGTCGCTGCTGCCGGTCGACGGGGCGGGCGTGGTCCGGTCGGAGCTCCTCCGGCTCGCGATCGCCCGCAGCTGGCTCGTCCCGGCGCTGGCGGTGCTGTTGTCGCCGATCGCGGCGCACGGCGCCGTGGCGGAGTGGGTCCGCGCGGCGGTGGCGCTCGGGGGAGACGCGGCCCTCGGGCTCACCGCCAGCACGGTCGCCCACCTGCTGGCGATCCGGATCGCGGAGTCCCCGTCGTGGGCACCGGTGCTCGACCTCGTCCGCGGGCAGAACCCGAGGTCGTCCGCGGCGTTCTTGTACGCCCCGGCGCTCGTGCTCGCCGCCACGATGCCGTTCGTCGCAGGCTCGGCGTACGCGACGGTCCACCCGGAGCTCCCGTGGCTCGCGGCGTTGGTCGCCCCGTGGCTCGCGGCCGCGGTCGCCGCCGCGCCGATCCCGGCGCTCGCCCGCACCAGCTGGTTTCGGGGCAGCGCAGTGCTCGCCGAGACCGACGGGCGGTGGGCGGCGGTCGCCGCATCGGACGAGCGGCGCCAGGTGTACCTCGAGTGGACCGTGCGGTTCCTGCCGGCCCCGCTCCGCGGGTTCGCTCTCGACGACCTGCGCCACGGGTGGCGGGCGCGCCGCACGTTGGTGACCGGGGGATGGCTCGCCGGGGCGGCGGCGCTCGGGGCCGGGTGGTCGGATCCGGGTGACACCGGGGCCCGCGCGGCGGCGGTGGTGGTGATC
>JBEBJC010000537.1:0-5836 GCA_040080105.1 Myxococcota bacterium | reverse complement strand
CCCCTCGAGCCGCGGCTCGAGCCCCGCCGGCCCGTGCAGGTGCACCACCCGCGCCCCGGCGCCGGTCTCGCGACCGAGGTACACCGCGTCGGTGCCGAGGGCCTTCAGCAGCGCGTCCTCGTGTTGGTTCAGCGCCTCGGCCTCGTCGGGCCCGATCAACCCGGCGGCGTCCGGGGAGCGCAGCGGCAGGGTGACCTGGTAGTGGGTGTCCATCCGCAGGTGGTCGATCCGCTTGAGCGCGAGGTTCGCGGTCACGAACACCGGTCGGCCGTCGGGGAGCTGGCCCCGCATCACGGTGAACTGCTCCCCGGTCGCCGTCGCGCGCAGCCGGGAGACCGCCTCGACCAGCCCGACCTCGTCGACCGCGTCGGCGGGGAGCTCGTTCACCGTCTCCACCCCGCCGAGCCACCGCTCGACCTCGTCCTCACCGAGGATGCCGTCGAGCCCGAGGAACGTCGCCATCACCGCGGTGTTCTCCGGCGCCGCGCCGAAGCCCGGGTGGTAAACGCGCGCGGCGATCCGCTCGCGCGGACCGTCGACGCTCACCGCGTACCGGAAGTCGGCCAGCGCGAACCGGTGGGGGCCGAGGTCGAGGATCGCCTCGGTCGGCCCGGAGCCCGGGCGGGCCGGGTAGAACTCGAACGTCGCGTCGGCCGGGGGCGCGGCCGCGAGCCACCGCTCGGCGACGACCCGCACGTCGGGGTCCCCCTTCGCCGACACGCAGAAGTAGTGCTCGGCGGTGGCGCCGGGGCCGAACTCCCAGTCGAGGCCCTCGTGGATCGCCTCCACTCGGGCCTGGATCAGCTCGACCCAGTCGAGCAGCGTGCCCGCCTCGATCGCGGCGCGCAGCTGCGGCGCCGAGGTTGCCCAGAACGACCAGAACTCGGAGATCGCGTGGTCCATCTCCCCCACGTACCGTGGCGCAGATGTACCCGCCGCGCCGCCCAGACCGAGGGGCGGGGTCAGGCGGCGCGACGGGTGACGGTGAACCACGACAACCCGGCGCGCGGAGGCGCACCGAGCACTACGACATCCTCGGCGAGGACCGGAGGGGGGAACCGGCGGAGGGGCTCGACGGACTGGGGCTGGAGCGGGAGATCGGCAGGGGAGCGCATCGGGGAGTCCTCGCGAGGGGAGAGAGCGGAGAGAGAGAGAGAGCGACACCCGGGGGGGCACCGGGATCTGCGCCACCCTTCGGACGGGCGGGCGCGCGCTTTAGAAAAATCTGATCATTGGTTCACGATCCGCTTCGATCGGCACGGATCGACGATCCCTCACCGGAGGACCCCCTCGCGCGGCCGGCCGCGGAGGTTGTAGTCCGACGCCATCGACGCCCCGTAGGCCCCGGTCACCGCGATCAGCAACACGTCGCCTTCGCGCGGCTCCGCGAGCTTCCGGTCGCGCGCCAACACGTCGCCCGACTCGCAGATCGGCCCCACCACGGTGGCGACGGTCGACGCGGGCTCACCGAGGCGGGTCAGGTTCACCACCGGGTGGTACGCCCCGTACAGCGCCGGGCGGATCAACGTGTGCATCCCCGCGTCGACCCCGACGTACACGAGCTCGCCCTTCCGCTTCACCTGGGTGACGGTCGCGAGCAGCACCCCGGCCTCGGCGACCAGGTACCGACCGGGCTCGAGCCACAGGTCCCGCTCGGGGTGGGCGCCGCGGATCTTCGCCAGCCCCTGCTCGAGCTGGCCGAGGTCGAGCGCCGGCCGCCCGGGTCGATCCGGCACCCCGAGCCCGCCGCCGAGGTCGAGCACCGACGCGTCGGGGAACCGCTCCCCCACGGTGGCCAAGAAGCTGCCCACGTCCTGCCACGACAGCGGGTCGAGCACGCCGGACCCGACGTGCGCGTGGAGCCCGGTGACCCGCGCGCCCGCCGCGCGCACGAGCTCGGCCAGCCGGTCGAGCTGGTCCGGGCCGATGCCGAACTTGCTGCGCGCCCCGGCGGTGCGCACGTGGGCGTGGTGCCCGCGCCCCCGCCCGGGGTCGAGCCGCACGAACAGGTCGCGCCCGACGAACAGCTCCGGCCACTTCTCGAGCGGGTGCAGGTTGTCGAGCGTGAGCTGCACGCCTTGGTGGAACGCGGCCGCGACCTCGGCCCGCGGCGCGAAGTTCGGGGTGAACAGCACCGGCGCGCCCGGCGCCGCCTCGTGCGCCCGCGCGATCTCCCCCGGCGACACGGTCTCGAACCCGAGGCCGCGCTCGCCGAGCAGCCGCACGAGCTCCGGGTGGGCGTTCGCCTTCATCGCGTACAGCACCCGCGCCACGCTCGGCAGCTCGAGCAGCCCGTCGGCCTGCCGCAGCACCGTCTCGGCGTCGTACACGTACGCGGGCGTGCCCTGGGCGGCGAACCCGAGCAGCGCGTCGCGCTTGCGCTCCCACCACGGCGCGGCGCGCGGGGGCGCGGGCTTGCGCGGGGTCGGCGCGAACAGCTCCTGCCAGGTGGACCCGAGCACCTCGTCGGCGCCGCGGTGGGCGAACAGCAGCGCGTGCAGCTTCGCCATCAGCCGGTCGGCCTGGCTCTCGTCCACCACGAACGTGAGGTTCAGGTCGGACGCCGCCTGGCTCACCAGGTGCACCCGGTGCTCCTCGAACAGCTCGAGCACCGGCGCGAGGCGGTGCAGGATCCCGCGGATCCCCCGCCCGACCAGGCTGATCGACGCGGCGCCGACCACCACCTCCGCCCGGCAGTGCGGCTGCAGCCCGAGGACCAGCGCGTCGAGCACCCCGCCGTCGAGCGCGTTCGCCGCCGGGTCGAGGGTGACCGTGACCTCGGTCTCGGAGGTGCTCACCACGTCGACCGACAAGCCGAGCTGCTTGAACACCGCGAACGCGTCAGCGAGGAACCCGACCTGTTGCCACATCCCCAGCGTGTCCATCGACACGAGCACCAGGCCCTTCCGGCCCGAGATCGCCTTGACTTGGGCCGGCCCGCCGGGCGCCTCGGCCGAGATCCGGGTCCGCTCGAGCCCGGGGTTCGGGGTGCACCGGATCTCGAGCGGGATCCGCGCGTCGCGCACCGGGGCGAGGCACCGCGGGTGCAGCACCTTCGCCCCCATGGTCGCGATCTCCTGCGCCTCGGCGTAGTCGAGCGCCTTGAGCAGCCGCGCGCCCGGCAACTTGTGTGGGTCGGCGGTGAACATCCCGGGCACGTCGGTCCAGATCTCGCACCGGGAAGCCCCGACCTTCGCCGCGAGCAGGGCCGCGCTGGTGTCGGACCCGCCGCGGCCGAGCAGCACGGTCTCGCCGGCCGGGTCGCGCGCCACGAACCCCTGGGTGAGCACCACCTTCGCCCCGGCCAGCGCGGCCGCCACCGCCGGGTCGGGCCGGGCGTCGACCGTCGCCGACAAGAACCGCCGGGCGTCGGTGCCCGAGCCGTCGGACTGCAGCAGGTCGCGCGCGTCGACCCACCGCGCGTCGACCCCCTGCTGCCCGAGCCACGCCGCGCCGAGCCGGGTGAGCAGGATCTCGCCCTTCGCCAACACCCGCGCCCGCACCCGGGGGCTCGTCTCCCCCACGAGCCCCGCGCCGACGATCCACCGCTCGAGCTCGACCAGGTCCGGCTCCACCAGCGCCGGGTCCACCCCGAGCTCGCGCGCGAACGCGACGTGCCGCTCGCGCAGCGCCGCCAGCGCCGCCGGGGCGTCTCCGTCGACCGCCTCGGCGAGCAGCGCCTCGAGCGCGTTCGTCACGCCCGACAGCGCCGAGCACACCACGATCGGCACCAGGTGGTGGTCCAGGCGCTCCCGGATCTGGGTGGCGATCGTCTGCCACCGCGCGACCGACGACACGCTCGTCCCGCCGAACTTCAACACCACGAACGACACGGGCACCTCGGGCGCACCATACCGCGGCCAGCCTTCGGTATCGGAGCGGCCTACGCCTCCTCCTCCAGCAGGTCCTTGAGCCACTCGGCGCTCTCGTCGTCGAGGCCGAGGTTGTCGACGAACGCGTCGATCCGCTCCTCCTCGGGCTCCTCCTCCAGCACCCCGAGCTCGGCCGACGCCGCCGGGATCCGCGGCTCGTCGATCCACGGGAAGTCGCGGGAGAGCACCGCCCGGTCCTCCGGGTCGACCCGACACAGCTCGGACACGTCCGCCTCGGCAGAGATCCGCCGGCGGGCGCGCATGTGCACCTCGAGCTCGGTGAACGGGTCGGTCGGGATCGTGGCCTCGCGCTGCTCGCCGCCGCTCCACGCGGTGCCCACCACCCGCGCTCCTTGGGGGATGACCCGGTCACACCGAAGCTCGACGGTGGACCACATCGCGTGGCGCAGCTCGCCCGCGATCGGCAGCACCATCTGGACGCCGAGCGCAGCCCCGGTGCGCTCGACCAACTGGAGCGCCACCCCGTCGAGCCGCGCGGGGCCTTCGTCTCCATCGACGGGCGCGAGCATCACCAGCACGACGACCCTCGTGGGGTCTCGCTCCTCGATCTGCAACTCGAACGACAGGGCCAGCGCCATGGACCCTCCGGAGCACCGGACGGTAATCGCGGCGGCGAGAACCGCAAGGGCCCGCCGAACAAACGGGCCGGTTGGCGAGCCCTCCGCCACAACGGGCGATAATCGCGAACGGCGAGGAGACACGGATGCTCACATGGGTGTTGGGCTGCGCGCTGCCGCCGCCGCCGACCCTCGAAGGGTGGCGCGGAGGGGCCGGGTACTGGCCCGAGAACAGCCGCGCGGCGATCGACGGGGCGGTGGACACAGCGCTCGCGGCGATCCACCTCGACGCCGCGCTCACCGCCGACGGCCAGATCGTGCTCGCGCGGGACGGCCTGCTGCGGGCCGAGCGATGCACCCACGCCGACGGCGCCCCGCTCGAGCGGAACGTGGTGGTGCGGAAGCACGACCTGCAGGAGCTGTCCACCTACCGGTGCGGCGGCAGCCCCGATCCGGAGTTCCCGAACGCAGTGGTGGTGGCCGAGGCTCCGGTGTCCCTCGACGCGCTGATCGACGCGCTGCACGCGGCGCCGACCCTCGCGGTGCACCTCGAGCTCGGGGTCGACCCGCCGCTCACCCCCGCGGCCGACCGGATCGCGCCCGCGCTGGTCGACCGGTGGCTCGCGGCGGACCTCCCGAACGACCTCGTGGTGTCGTCGTCCGACCCCGCGGTGCTGCGGGCGTTCGACGACCGGGCGCGCGCGCTCGGGGCCGACCTGTTCACCGTGCTGCGGTGGCCCGGCCCGGGAGACTCGGCCACCGCCGACGCGATCGAGGCCGAGGCCGAGCGGTGGGTCGGGGGGCTCGACTACGTCGCGGTGGCCGGCGACGCGGACGGGCTGCTGGTGCCGCACCGCCTCGCCGACCCGTGGCAGCTCCGAGCGGCCGGTGACGCCGGGCTGCCGGTGTGGGTGGAGGTCGGGCCCGACCCCGTCGACCTCGCAGACGCCGCCCGGTGGCGGGTCGACACCGTGCTCACGCCGTACCCAGGAGACCTCCCGTGATCCCGTGGCTCGTCACCGCGTCCGCCGCCCCGGTCCGGCTCGACCGGGTGGACCTGCTGTCGGAGACGCCCGGGACCTGGCTCGCGACCGAGCTCCCTCGGGCCGCTGCCGCCCCGGGCACGGTCGCCGCGCGGTGGGTCGCGCAGGTGAGCCCGGTGGTGACCTGGGGCCGGTGTGAGCTGTCCGCCTCACTCGCGGCGCAGTCGCTCGGTGTGTCGCTCCCGCTCGATCCCGTGCGCCCGGTGTCGTTCGACGCCGCCGCGGTGGCGCTCGGCCAGGACTGGCGCGCGATCGAGGCCGGCGCCGCGGGATACCTCACCAAGCAGCAGCCGCTGCCCGAGCTGCTCGCCGGGATCCGCGCGGTCTGGCGCGGGCAGGCCAC
>JBEBJC010000536.1:0-5845 GCA_040080105.1 Myxococcota bacterium | reverse complement strand
GCCATGAACAGGCCGCCGAGGATCGCCCCCGCCATCCACGGCTCCGGCAGGCGCGACAACAGGGTGAGGCCGAGCCCGCCGCCGAGCCCCGCGCCTCCCAGGTTCCCCGCCTGGAACCACGCGCTGGTCCGGCCTTGCTCCTCCGGCGTGGTGCACTGCGCCATGATCGACTCGATCGCCATCCCGACGATCGAGTTGACCAGGCTGGCGATCGCCACCACCACCAGCAGCCACGGAAGGGTGGCGTGGTTCATCGGGATCGCCGACATCGACACGACCCCGAGCGCCGAGGTCCCGGTGCCGATCAGGTACCACTTCTTCGGCGTCAGCGTCACGTCGACCGCTGGGGCCCAGGTCCACTTCAGCCATTGGCTCAGCAGCTGGGCGCCGTTGAAGAACGAGCCTTCGGTGATCGACAGGCCGTTGGTGGTGGCGAGGAACGTCAGCGCCACCGTGACGAAGCCGCTCATGGCCCCGAACGGGAGGTACAGCACGGTCCACACGAACGGATGGGCGACGGTCGGCGCGCGAGCTTGCATGGTCGCCCCCGTTACCACGTCGGGCCAACCCGCGCCGTCCGGTGGACGATACTGGGCGTTAACCGGAGATATTGGCCTTTTTTATGTGTTTTTTCTCGTACCGATTCTTCGGTGGTGTACTTGCCCGGTGCTCCGTCCGAACGGGAGGGGGTGACCCCGGAGCTTCATGTCTTCGCCTTCGGTGCGGTTGGAGCGGGTACGGGTGGCGCTGCGGTCCCCGGCCGTGGATCGCGCCACGTCGGGCGCGGAGCTCGCTGCGCTCGCCCCCGAGCTCGGCGGGCGGTTCGCGGTGGTGGCGTCGGAGGCCGCCGCGCTGCTGGGTGGCGGCGCCGCGCGGGACATCGAGCCCGCGATGGTCGACGCGATCGTGGTCATCGCGCTCGATGACGTGGCGATGTTCCTGGAGCAGGGCCGGGTCGACGACGACGCGCTCGACGCGCACCTGCAGGCGTTGCGCTCGCTCGCCCCGATCCCGGGGGTGGACTTCGACCTGACCGCCGAGCTCCCGGAGAGCGACCCGACGCCGTCCGTGGACGAGCCGCCGGTCGAGGGGCTGTCGCCCGACCTCGTCGCCACCTTCGTGACCGAGGCGCGCGAGCTGCTCTCGGCGTGTGAGACCGGCCTGCTCGAGCTCGACGCCGGCAGCGCGGGCGCGATCCACGCGCTGTTCCGGGCGCTGCACAGCTTCAAGGGCAACTGCGGGTTCCTGGGGTTCGACGACATGGAGCGGCTCGCGCACCGGGCGGAGTCGCTGCTGGTCGAGTTGAAGGAGGGCAGGCGCAAGCTGGACCCCCCCGCGAGCGCCGCGCTGTTCGCCGCGTTCGACGCGCTGTCGGCCGGCGTCGACTCCGCGGCCGACGGGGGCCACGTGCCGCGACTCGCGGTGTTGGTGGCTGCGTTCGACGGCGCCCCGGTCCCGGAGGCCCCGACCGACGAGGTGGCGGCCGCCCCGATCGGCGCGGACGAGGAGGCGGTGCGGTCGCGCCAGGAGTCCACTCTCCGGGTCGACGTGGGCAAGGTGGACCAGCTGCTCGACCTGGTGGGCGAGCTGATCATCGCGTCGACCGCCATCCGCCACGTGCCGGCCGGCGCCACCGAGGAGGAGTCGCTCGCGCGCGCTTCGGGCCAGCTCGACCGGGTGGTCCGCTCGCTGCAGGACGTGGCGATGTCGCTGCGGATGGTGCCGGTGCGGCCCACGTTCCAGCGGATGGTCCGGGTGGTGCGCGACGTGTCGCAGCGCCTCGGCAAGCCGGTCGAGCTCCACCTGTCCGGCGACGAGACCGAGATCGACAAGACCGTCGCCGAGCTGGTGACCGACCCGCTGGTGCACCTCGTGCGCAACGCGATCGACCACGGGCTGGAGACCCCCGAGCAGCGGGTCGCCGCCGGCAAGCCGCGCACCGGGCACGTGCGGCTGTCGGGCTCCCACGTGGGGGGCGAGGTGTGGATCCGGGTCGAGGACGACGGCAAGGGCCTCGATCGCGCGAAGATCGTCGCGCGGGCGGTCGAGCGCGGCATCGTCACCGCGGACGCGGCCGAGCGGCTCACCGACGCCGAGGTGTTCGCGTTCATCTTCGAGCCCGGGTTCTCCACCGCCGCCGCGGTCACCGACGTGTCGGGGCGCGGAGTCGGGATGGACGTGGTGCGGCGGAACCTCGAGATGGTGAAGGGCCGGGTCGACGTGAAGAGCGTGCCCGGCCAAGGCGCCACGTTCACCCTGCGGATCCCGCTCACGCTCGCGATCATCGAGGGGATGTTGGTGCGGGTCGGCACCGCCACGTTCACCGTCCCGCTCCTGTGCATCCGCGAGTCGGTGGTGATCCGCCCGCAGGACGTGACCGTGCTCACGACCTGGCAGGAGATGGTCCGGATCCGGGGCGAGCTGCTGCCGGTGGTGCGCCTGCACCGGCTGTACGACCTGCCCGCGGACCATCAGGAGCTGCACCACGGGATCCTGGTGGTGGTCGAAGACGGCGGTCAGCCGCTGTGTTTGTTCGTCGACGAGCTGATCGGGCAACGCCAGACCGTGATCAAGGCGCTGTCCGGGTTCGTCGGCACGATCCGCGGCGTGGCCGGGTGCACCGTGCTCGGCGACGGGCGGATCAGCTTGATCCTCGACGTTCCCTCACTGGTTGGATTGCAAAATGGCTGACGGTTTGGCAATGTCTCACGAAGACTCCGGCGACGAGGTCTCCGTCCCGATGTTCCTGACGTTCGCGTTGGGCGCCGAGACGTACGGCATCCCGCTGACCCGGGTGCTCGAGATCATCGGGATGCAGTCGATCACGCCGATCCCGGACACCCCACCGTACGTGCGCGGGGTCATCAACCTCCGCGGCAAGGTGATCCCGGTGGTCGACGCGCGGGCGCGGTTCGGGATCGAGCTGCGCGCGTACGAGGCCCGCACCGTGATCATCGTGGTGCAGACCGGCGGTTGGTCGGTCGGGCTGGTGGTGGACCGGGTGTCCGACGTGGTCGCGATCCCCGAAGGCTCGACCGAGCCTCCGCCGCCGATCACCGCGCGCGGCGGTGACCACTTCCTCCACGGCCTCGGCAAGGTCGGCGACGAAGTTCGCCTCCTGCTCGACGTGGACCGGTTCCTCTCCGAAACCTCCGCTTCGGCGGCCTGACCTCGAGGAGTCCCAATGGTGTCGCTGGATCTGGCGTCGGTGCTCGAAGCGCTACCTGCGCCTGCGTTCGTGGTGGACGAGATGGGTCGCGTGACGATGTGGAACGCGGCGATGGTCGAGCTCACCGGGCGGTCCGCCGCCGAGGTGAAGGGGCAGAAGGCGTGGAAGGGGTTCTCGCCGAAGCGGATCCCGCTGCCGGTCGACGACGCGGTCGGTGACGGCGCGCCGGCGTCGGGGCCGCTCACGTTCGACGGGCCCCGAGGCAAGGTGGTGGTGGAGCTCGACGCGCGCCCGATCCTCGACGGGTCCGTGGTGAAGGGGGCCGCGGTGTCGGTGCGCACGCCGACCGCCGACCGCACCGACGCGGTGGTGCGCGCGGCGCTCGACGGCGCAGGCCAAGCGGTGATGATGATCGACCGCGACTTCCGAATCACCTACGCGAACCGCGCCACGTACGAGTGCTCGGCGCCAACGAGGACGAGTTCCGCAAGGTGCTCCCGGGCTTCCGCCAGGAGAACCTGATCGGGATCTGCATCGACGTGTTCCACAAGAACGCGGCGAGCCAGCGCGAGCGGCTCGGGCGGAAGGGGCACCCCCCGATTCGCAGCACGATCCAGGTCGGAGCCCTGACGATGAAGATCCACGTCAGCGCGGTGATGGACGCGTCCGGCGAGCACGTGGGCTCGATGATGGAGTGGACCGACATCACCACGGTCCAGCTGGTCCAGGGCAAGCTCGACGCCGCGTCGCGCTCGATGGCGACGATCGAGTTCTCCTCCGACGGCGTGGTGCTCGACGCCAACGACAACTTCCTGGCGACCCTCGGCTACAGCCTGGACGAGATCAAAGGCCGCCACCACCGGATGTTCTGCGACCCGCAGTACACGGCGAGCCCAGCGTACCAAGGCTTCTGGGACAAGCTGCGGCGGGGGGAGTTCGACGCGGGAGAGTACCGCCGGATCGGCAAAGGCGGCAAGGAGGTGTGGATCAGCGCCTCGTACAACCCGGTGTTCGGCGCCAACGGTCAGCTGCTGCGGGTGGTGAAGTTCGCGAACGACGTGACCCAGGCGAAGCTCGCGAGCGCGGAGTTCCAGGGGAAGATCGAAGCGATCGGCAAGGCGCAGGCGGTGATCGAGTTCGCGCTCGACGGCACCGTCCAGTGGGCGAACGAGAACTTCCTCGGCACGCTGGGCTACAGCCTGGACGAGATCAAGGGCCGCCACCACCGGATGTTCTGCGACCCGCAGTACGTCGCGAGCCCCGCGTACGCCGGGTTCTGGGACAAGCTGCGGCGCGGGGAGTTCGACGCCGGTGAGTACCGCCGGATCGGCAAGGGCGGCAAAGAGGTGTGGATCAACGCCTCGTACAACCCGATCCTCGACATGAGCGGCCGCCCGTTCAAGGTGGTGAAGTTCGCGACCGACGTGACCGAGGCGAAGCGGACCCTCGAGGACTACCGCGCCGAGGTCCAGCGGGTGTTCGAGGCGGTGCAGAACGGCGAGCTGTCGGTCCGCGGTGACGAGGCGGCGTTGAGCGGCAACTACAAGGCGATGATCTCCTCGATCAACGCGATCATCGACGCCGCCGTGGCGCCGATCGACGACGTGCGGGGCAAGCTCGGCCGGATCGCCGAGGGGGATCTGACCGCGTACGTGACCGCGGAATACCTCGGTGACCACGCGAAGGTGAAGGACGCGCTGAACGGCACGCTCGACTCGCTGAACCAGATCCTCGGCGAGGTCCAGTCGTCCGCGAACGAGATCGCGTCGGGCTCGGGCCAGGTCGCGTCGGCGGCCCAGTCGCTGTCCGACGGGGCGACCCGCCAGGCCGCGGCGGTCGAGCAGATCACCGCCTCGATCACCGAGCTCACCGAGCAGACCCGGCAGAACGCGGAGAACGCGACCCAGGCGAGCCACCTGTCGACCGCCGCCGGAGGGTTCGCCCAGAAGGGCGACGAGCGGATGAAGGCGATGGTGCGCGCGATGGGCGAGATCGAGGAGGGGAGCCAGAACATCTCGAAGATCATCAAGGTGATCGACGAGATCGCGTTCCAGACCAACCTGCTCGCGCTGAACGCGGCGGTCGAGGCCGCGCGCGCCGGCGCCCACGGGAAGGGGTTCGCGGTGGTCGCGGAGGAGGTGCGGAACCTGGCCGCCCGCAGCGCGAACGCGGCCAAGGAGACCACCGCGCTGATCGAGGGCTCGATGCGCAAGGTCGCCCAGGGGACGCAGATCGCGGAGGAGACCGCCTCGGCCCTCGGTCGGATCGTGGAGGGGGTGACCAAGGCGACCGACCTGGTGGCGGAGATCGCCGCGGCCTCGAACGAGCAGGCGCAGGGGATCGCGCAGGTCGACATGGGCCTGCGCCAGGTCGACCAGGTGACCCAGCAGAACACCGCTGGCGCCGAAGAGAGCGCGGCCGCGTCCGACGAGCTGTCGGCCCAGGCGAACCGACTGCGCGAGATGCTGCAGCGGTTCACGTTGAAGCGCCGGTCGGAGGGCCGGTCTCCCGAGCTCACCCCGGAGCTGATGGCGGCGTTCCAGGCGTTCATGGCCCAGCACGGTGCCGCCCCCGCGAAGGCCGCTCCGGCGAAGCCCGCGGCGGACGCGAAGAAGGCCAAGGCGCCCGCGAAAGCGCCGCCCCCGCCGGAACCCGACCTCATCGACGAAATCCTGA
>JBEBJC010000535.1:0-5848 GCA_040080105.1 Myxococcota bacterium | reverse complement strand
ATCGTGGCGGTGGGCGAGTACTCGATGCGCGAGGCCGGGGTGTTCCTGCGGTCCGACGACGGCGGCACCAGCTGGACCGACATCACCCCCGAGGGCGCCCCGTCGGCGCAGAAGTGTGAGCTGCTGGAAGACGGCACCCTGGTGGTGGCGGGCAAGGACGGGTTCTTCGGCACCCTCGCCCCCTGACCCTCCCTGTGGGCTCACACCACCGGGTCCTTGTGGCTGCGCCGCACGATCACCCGCACCGGCTCCTTGACCGAGCCGGGGCGGAAGTTGCGCGCCCGCTCGAGGAACCCGGCGGTGACCTCGTAGCCGCGGGCGAGCAACAACGTGCCGCTGGTCGCCTTCACGTCGTCGGCGAGGATCATCCCGGCCCGCAGCGCCGCGATCGGGAGGTCTTTGATCTCGTCGACCGGGCGGGTCCGCCCCTTCAGCTCCCCGAGCGCGCCGACCACCTTCGGGTCGTACCGGTCGAGCCGGCCGCGCAGGGTGTCGATCGCGCGACCCACGTCGTCGCCGCCCCCGATCAGCGCGTCGAAGTCGATCGCGACCTTCAGCACCTGGGCGCCCTTCTCGACCACCTCGTGCAGCGGATCATTCGGGAACGGCGTCTCCGAGAACGTGCGCCGGAACGGCTTGGTGTACCCGGCGAGGATCCCCCGCACCACCTCGAGCCGGGGGATGTTGCCGAGCAGCTGCTCGTTGATCGCCGGCACCCGGCCGACCATCTTCGCCTCGGCGTCGGTCAGGGTGACGCCGAAGTACACCTTCTCCACCACCTCGTGTGGCAGCGCCACGAACCCGAGCTGCGACAACATCGCGGCCACGTCGAGCTGCCACCGGAGCTCGAGGTCGAGGTGGTCACACAGCTCGGCCACCAGCGCCTTGATCCGGGTGGCGCGCCCGAAGCACGCCGGGTTCGCCAACGCGAGCACGTCGGTCAGCGCCTTGATCGCGCCGGTGAGCGTCTGCTCGAGCAGCACCCGCTCGGCGGTGATCAACTTGTGCTGCGCCTCCGCAGCGGCGACCGCCGACATCAGCTGCGGCGGCGGGCACGGCTTGGTGAGGAACCGGAACACCTGCCCCTCGTTCACCGACCGCGCGGCCGCCTCGAGGTCCGCGTGCCCGGTGAGCAGGATCCGCACCGCGTCCGGTGCGAGCTGGCGCGCCCGCGCGAGGAACGCGGCCCCGTCCGTGCCGGGCATCCGCATGTCCGAGATGATCACCGCGACCGACGGCCCCTCCTCGAGCCAGTCGATCGCGGCGTCGGCCGAGGTCGCGGTGGTCACGTCGTACCGGCGGCGCAGGTGCAGCGCCAGCCCCTCGAGCACGTTCGGTTCGTCGTCCACGCACAACACGGTGGTCCGCGTCGTCCTCTCTCGGTTCATACCGGCACCCCCGCCAGCTCTTCGTCCGCGATCGCCCGCCAGGTCGGCACCCGGTCGTACAGCCCCGCCCGGCGGAGGAACCCCTCGTCGAGCGGGCCGTCGCCGGTCACCCACACGTCGGCGGCGTGCACCGCGCCGAGCACCTCGCGCGCGCCCTCGGTGACCCGGCTCGGCGCGTGGTGGTGCGCGACCGCCTCCACGATCGGGAACGGCACGCCCCACATCCCGAGCAGCCACGCGCCGACCTCGGCGTGGGTCACCCCGAGCCGGTCCGCCTCGACCTCGACCCGCGGCCGACCGGGCGGGGTCTCGGAGGTGGCCCGGTAGATCTCGGGGAACTCGAGCGCGAGCACCAGCTTGCCCACGTCGCGCACGATCGCGGCGGTGAACGCCTCCTCGGCCCGGGTCGGGTCGGTGAGGAACCGCTTGACCATCCGCGCGGTGAGCAGCGCCTCCTGCTGCAGGCGCTCGAGCGGCAGGCTGCCTGCGCGGCGCTCCACCGTGGAGAACACGCTCGCGGTGAGCGCGAGCCCCTTGAGCAGCTCGACCCCCAGGTACACCACCGCGTGCCGGATCGACACGATCGGCTGGGACAGCCCGAAGTACTCGGAGTTCACCAGCTGCAGCACCTTCACCGCCATCGCCGGATCCCGCTCCACGATCGGCGCGAGGTCGGCCACCCGGACCTCGGGCCGACCGATCGCCCGGGTCAGGTCGAGGTACGTCGACGGCACGGACGGCAACTTGTCGATCCGCCCGACCACCCGGCGGATCGCCTCGTCCTGCAGCAGGGCCTGCAGCGCGCAGGTCCGCTCGATCACGACCCGCAGCACGTCGGCGTCACACGGCTTCGACAGGAACTGGTGCGCGACCGGCAGCGCCCGCACCACAGTGTCGCGCTCGGCGTGCCCGGACAACACGATCCGCGCCATCGCCGGGTACCGATCCTTGACCCGCTGCAGCAGCTGCGACCCGTCCATCTGCGGCATCCGCAGGTCGCTCACGATCACGTCGAACGGGCCTCGCGCCAGCTCGGTGAGGGCCGCCGACCCGCTCGTGACGAACACCATGTCCCACACGTGACGCTGGCGCCGCAGCAGGTTGCGCAGGCCGTCGAGCACCGCCGACTCGTCGTCGACGAACAAGATCCGCTTGTTCACGCCGCCTCCCGCGCGATGGGCTCGATCGGGAGCCGCAGGGTGAAGGTGGTCCCCCGACCCATCTGCGACCGGAAGTCGATGGTCCCGCCGTGCTTGTCGGCGATCACCGCCCGCGCGATCGCCAGCCCTTGACCGGTGCCCTTCCCGACCGGCTTGGTGGTGAAGAACGGGTCGAAGATCCGCTCCCGGTACGCGTCGGGGATCCCCGCGCCGGTGTCGGCGACCTCGATCACCACGAACCCACCCTCGCGTCGGGTCCGCACGGTGATCAGCCCGCGCTCCCCCGACGTCCCGACCACGTCCTCGATCGCGTGCGCGGCGTTGACCACCAGGTTCAGGATCACCTGGTTCACGTCGCCGGCGTGGCAAGTGACCAACGGCAGGTCGGCGAGGGACACATCGAGGTCGGCGAGGTACTTGTACTCGTTGCGGGCGATGGTCAGCGTGCTCTGGATACCCCGATTGATGTCCACCGGTGCCATTTCGGTGCGGTCGGGGTGCGCGAACTCCTTCATCGAGCGCACGATGGTCGCGACCCGTTGAAGCCCCTCGAGCGACCGGTCGAGCGCGCCGGGCAGCTGCTCCATCACGTAGTCCACGTCGGCGTCGCGCTCGGCCTGCTCGAGCTCGCCCCGCCGCGGGTCGGACGGGTCGAGCGACCCGACCAGCGCCCGGTATCGGGCGAACAGGGAGCCGAGGTCGGCGGCCGCGTCGCGCACGAAGTGCACCGAGTCGGACACGAACTGGATCGGGGTGTTGATCTCGTGCGCGACCCCAGCGGCGAGCCGGCCGACCGACTCGAGCTTCTGCGCCTGGCGCAGCTCGAGCTCGAGCTTGTTCTGGCGGGTCACGTCGAACGACAGCCCGAGGAGCGTGCGGGTGGCGGAGTTCAACGACACCCGGCTGCGCACGTCCACCGTGGCGCCGGTGGCGGTGACCATCCGGCACTCGAAGTCGAGCGTCTGCGCCTCTTCCGACACCTCCCCCTGCGCGACCAGCTCCAGCAGCGCGCCCTTCACCCGGTGGCGGTCGTCCGGGTGGATCAGGTTCGACACGGTGCGCCCGGTGGTGAGCTGGTCGGTGGTGAACCCGGTGAGCTTCTCCGCCACCGGCGACAGGTAGATGAACGACAGGCGCGCCGGATCGAGCTCCCACGGGATGGCGTGGCTGCCCTCGACCAGGGCGCGGTACCGCTGGTTGCTGGCCTCGAGCTCGGTGGTCTTCGCGAGCACCTGGTCCTCGATCGACAGGGTGAGCTGCTCGAACGACGCCTGCCGATCCGCGATCTGGCGCATCTCGCGCAGGCTGCGGACGGTGCTGTCGATGAGCACGATCCCCTCGAACCCGAGCCACCCGTACACCTCGAGCAGGTGGGCCCAGTTCTCGGGCGGGACCGGCCCGGTCAGCGCGGGCACGAGCACCGCGCGGGCGCCGTGTTCGACGGCCACCGTCCACATCGCGAGCACCAGCACGCGCCAGTCCCGGTAGAACGCGAGGAACGCGAGCGAGCCGAACAGGTGGAAGTGGGTCTCCACCCGGTGGTCGAACAGCTCGACCAGCAGGATCGACCACCCGATCTGGGTCGCCGCCACCACCGCGCGGGTCAACCGGCTGCCTGAGCGGGTCAGGATCAGCACCAGCGGCGCGGCGTTCAACCAACCGCCGAACCACGCGGCCAGCCGGACCTGGTCCTGCACCGACGACCCGCCGTCCACGGTGAGCGCCACGACCACCGCGAGCACCCACTGCACCAAGAACAACCAGAAGAACAGCCGATCGGTCGCGCGGTGGACCTCGCGCCGGGTGGCGCTGAACAGCGACGCGGCGCGGTCGTCGGGTGTCTCCATCCCCTCCCCGTTCGGATCTCGGGGACCGGGGTTGAGGGCCGGTCAGAACACCACGGTGACGAGCCACAAGATCAGCAGCACCACCATCGCGCCCGCGACCACCGGGGCCGCCTGCTCGATGGTCACGGGGCGCGCGGAGGCGGTGGGACGGTCCTCGCCGAGCGTGGCGTCCTCCGGGGCCAACATCGGGCGCGGGACGACCGAGGTGACGGTGGCCGACAGCCGAGGGGGCACCACCGGAGAGCCGCCGAACCACGACATCGCGTCGGTGGCTTCACTGCGGTCGTCGAGCCCCTCGAGCGGCACCGCGGTGGGCGCGGAGCCGACCATCGACCGGTACATCAGCGACCGCCGCGACCACAACAGCGCGCCGAGGCTCTCGCGCTCGGTGTTCGCGCCGGCGACCGACCGGAGCTCGTCGAGCGCGGCGCACAGACCCTCGATCTCCGGGAACCGGTCGGACGGGGCGGGCGCGAGCGCGCGCGCGAGCAGGCGACCCAGCGCGGGCCACTGCTCGGTCACCAGCACGATCGCCGCTGCGCAGTCGCCGGACCGGGCCTGGTCCGCGGTGCGGAACGGGGGCTGCCCGAGGACCAGCCCGAGGCCGAGCGCGCCGATCCCCCACACGTCGGTGGCGCGGGTCGGCGCCTCGCCCCGCGACACCTCGGGCGCCGTCCACGCAGGCGGCGAGCTCATCTCCGCGCCGAACCCGAACACCCACACCCGCCCGTCGGCCCCGAGCACGACCAGCTCCGGATCGAGGTGGCCGTGGACCACGCCCGCGCCGTGGGCGTGCCGGATCGCGCTCGCGACCTCGCGCAGCAGGTCGACCAGGGTGGCGGGGGTGAGCACCACCGACTCGTCGACGCGCTGGGCCACCGCCTCGATCAGCGGGGTGCCGACGCCCGCCACCACCGCGATCGCGGGGAGCCGCTCGTCGTGTGCCACGACCGCCGGGATCCGAGGATCCGACAGCCGGGCCAACACCCGGTGCTGGTGGGCGACCGCCTGGCGCTCCGCCTCCTGTACCCCGCCGACCCGCACCAGCGCGTCATCTCCGCTGTCCGCGCGGCCGACGTACCACCGCCCTGGCTCCGGTACCCACACCGGGTCCACGATCTCGAACGGACCGACTCTCTGGCCGAGCACACCCATTCAGCCACCGCTCGCGCCGACGATACCACGCACGAGCGCCTCGCCCGCGGTTACCGCGGTTACCCGGTCGTCGCGCGGTACGAACGGCACCGGCACGACCGGCGCGCCACACAGCGCCCGCAGGTCGTCGAGGTTCGTGTCGGCCGAGCCGTCGCGCGGGCCGGCGCCGCGGTTCAGTGCGACCGCGGCCACCGCGAACCCGTCGGCGCGCACCGCCTCGAGGGTGAGCAACGTGTGGTTCAGCACCCCGAGCCGGTCGGCGGCGAACACCACCACCGCCCCGCCGGTCGCCCGGGCC
>JBEBJC010000534.1:0-5854 GCA_040080105.1 Myxococcota bacterium | reverse complement strand
CCCCTCGACCACCGGCTTGACGAACCGGAACCCGAGGGTGACCCCGCTGAAGAACGGCACCCCGTCGAGCTCGGGTGTCCCGAACCGCCAGCTGCGGAGGTTGTCGGCGAGATCCGCGCGGAACACCTCGTCGCACCCGTCGATCACGATCTGGCCGGGGACCCCGGTGGCGCTCACGTCGACCCGGGCGGCGCAGGTGGTGAAGGTCGTGTCCATCGTGAGCGCCTCGGGCGGGAACTCCGGGAACAGCCGCCCCTTCACCGACCACTCGAGCAGCTCCACCTCGGGGGTGGTCAGCACCAGCTGCTGATCGAACGCCTGGCGCAGGTACACCCGCACCTTGTCGCCCTTCACCGCCGGGAACACGTACCAGAACTCGAACAGCTCGCGGTCGCGCTCGGGCGGGTGGGTCACGTCGATCACCCACCTCGAGGCCGCGTCGTCGACCGTCTCGAACACGTTCGGGTGGCAGTCATCGCGGCGCGCCGGGACCCACTTGCCCCCGGTCCACGAAACCGCCACCCGGCACAGGCGGTACCGGCTGTCGATGCCGATGGGCTTCGGCAGGCCGATCGCGGTGACCGACAGCTCGGCGTCGGCCCGGGTCACCCGGAACGCCCCCGGCTCGACCGCGATCGACGCGACGTCGTCCGCGCGCGCGAGCTGGATCGACAACAGCAACATGATGTGGCTCCGCAGGTGGCGGTCGAGTGGTGGTGTGCGAACCGGGACATGCTAAGGCGTCGGACCCGAGACCTGCCAGAGGAAGTCATGACCGACCGTCCGACCACTCGTCCCTCCATCCGGCGCGTCGCCGTCCTCGGCGCAGGCGTGATGGGCACCGGCATCGCGTGTCACCTCGCGAACGCGGGCATCGAATCGCTGCTGTTCGACATCGTACCGGCCGGCGCCGCCGACCGCGACACGCTCGCGCGCAAGGCGATCGCGGCCGCACAAGCCGCGAAGCCGGCCCCGCTGTACCGCAACGCCGACGCCGCGCGGATCCGCCCGTGCAACTACGACGACCACGGCGCTGAGCTCGCCACGTGCGACTGGATCGTGGAAGTGGTCGTGGAGCGGCTCGACATCAAGCAGAAGGTGTACGAGTGGGTGGCCAAGCACCGTCGCCCGGGCTCGATCGTGTCGTCGAACACGAGCGGCATCCGGCTCGCCGACATGGCCGCCACGATGTCGGACGAGATGGCTCGCCACTTCCTGATCACCCACTTCTTCAACCCCGTTCGGTACATGCGGCTGCTCGAGCTGGTGGTCGGGGCGAAAACCGATCCGGCGGTGGTCGAGCGGGTGGCCCGGTTCGGCGAGGTCGAGCTCGGCAAGGGCATCGTGTACGGTAAGGACACGCCGAACTTCGTGGCGAACCGGGTGGGCACCTACGGGATGGCGTCGGTGTTCCGCCACATGGCCGAGGCGGGCCTCACGGTCGAGCAGGTCGACGCGATCTTCGGGTCGTCGATGGGGCGGCCGTCGTCCGCGGTGTTCCGCACGGCCGACATCGTCGGGCTCGACACCCTCGCGCACGTGTTCACCAACCTGTACGACGGCCTGCCGCACGACGAGGAGCGCGAGGCGCTCAAGCTCCCGCCGATCGTGCAGGAGCTGATCGCGGCGAAGCGGACCGGTGAGAAGGCCGGCGCGGGCTTCTACAAGAAGGTGAAGGTCGCGGGCAAGAGCGAGATCCTGGTGTACGACGCCGCCACCAAGGACTACCGCGCGCAGGAGAAGGTGCGGTTCGACGCGATCGGCCGCGCGCGCAAGGTGGAAGACGGCGCGGGCAAGCTGAAGGCGATGACCACCGGAGACGACCCGGCGGCGAAGGCGGCGTGGCGGGTGACCGCAGACACGTTGATCTACGCCGCGAACCGGATCCCCGAGATCGCCGACGACGTGCTCACCGTCGACCGCGCGATGCGGTGGGGCTTCGCGGGGGACATGGGCCCGTTCGAGACGTGGGACGCGCTCGGGGTGCGGGCTACCGTCGACCGGATGAAGGCCGAGGGGCGCTCGGTGCCCGGGTGGGTCGAGGGGATGCTCGCGGCCGGCCGCGAGAGCTTCTACGCCCGCGACGCGAGCGGAGCGCAGACCTTCTGGCGCCAGGGCGGCGGCGCGCAACCGATCGCGCGCGGCGCCGACCAGCTGCTGCTGTCGGACCTGAAGACCGACGAAAAGAGGGTGATCAAGCGCACCGTGTCGGCGGATCTGCTCGACCTCGGCGACGGTGTGCTCGGGCTCGAGTTCCACAGCAAGATGAACGCGCTCGACGACATGATCATCTCGACCTACGGCGAGGCGCTCGACCTGCTCGAGACCGACCGGTGGGACGCGCTGGTGGTGGGCAACCAGGATCCGAAGGCGTTCTGCGCCGGCGCGAACCTGATGATGATCCTGATGGGCGCGATGCAGGGCCAGTGGGACGCGATGAACGCCCAGATCGCCGGCCTGCAGAACCTGATGATGCGGGCGAAGTACCACCACAAGCCGGTGGTCACCGCCCCGCACGGGCTGGTGCTCGGCGGCGGGTGTGAGACCGCGATGCACTCGGCCGCGACCGTGGCGCTCGGCGAGAGCTACGTCGGGTTGGTCGAGGTGGGCATGGGGCTGATCCCCGGCGCCGGCGGGTGCAAGGAGATGCTCGTCCGGTACCTCGGCGACATCCCGCAGGACGTGGACTACGACCCGAACCCGTTCGTGCAGAAGGTGTTCGAGCGGATCGGCCTGGCGAGGGTCTCCACCAGCGCCGAAGAGGCGCGCGACCTCGGGTTCCTCCGCCCGAGCGACAAGGTGATCAACAACCCCGACCGGCTGGTCGCCGAGGCGAAGCGCACCGCGCTCGGGCTGGTGGCCGGCGGGTGGGTGGCCCCGCGGCCGCGCACGATCAAGGTCCCCGGGCCGACCGGCCGGGCCGCGATCGAGCTGTTCCTGTACCAGATGCACGAGGGCGGCTACGCGACCGACCACGACCTGACCGTGGGCAAGAAGCTCGCGGTGGTGTTGACCGGCGGCGAAGTGCCGTGGGGCACGGTACGGACCGAGCAGGACCTGCTCGACCTCGAGCGCGAGGTGTTCCTGTCGCTGGCCGGCACCAAGGCCACCCAGGAGCGGATCCAGCACTTCCTGCAGACGGGCAAGCCGCTCCGGAACTGACCGGCGTCCCCGTCCACTCCCCCTCCCTTCCGAACGACCCTTGGAGAACCCCATGGCCGAAGTCGCCATCGTCTCGGCCGTCCGCACCGCGGTCGGCAAAGCCCGCAAGGGCGCGCTCAAGGACACCCGCCCCGACGACCTGCTCGGGGTCGTGCTCAAGGCCGCGATCGAGCGGTCCGGCGTCCCCGGGTCGTCGATCGACGACGTGGTGGTGGGGACCGCGATGCCCGAGGCCGAACAAGGGATGAACGTCGCGCGGATCGGCGCGTTCCTCGCCGGGATCCCCGACGAGGTGCCGGCGCTGACCATCAACCGGTTCTGCTCGAGCGGGCTGCAGTCGATCGCCCAGGGCGCGTCGGCGATCCTGGCGGGCTGGCAGGAGGTCGTGCTCGCGGGCGGCGTCGAGTCGATGTCGATCATCCCGATGGGCGGCGAGAAGCCGGCCCCGAACCCGAAGCTGATGTCCGAGCGCCCCGAGGCGTACACCCCGATGGGGATCACCGCCGAGCTCGTGGCCGAGCGGTTCTCGGTGACCCGCGAGGAGCAGGACCGGTTCGCGCTGCGCAGCAACGAGCGGGCGCTGGCGGCGATCGCCGAGGGCAAGTTCCGCGACGAGATCGTCCCGGTGCCGACCCGTGTGTACAACAACGGCAAGTGGGCCGACGTGACCTTCGACACCGACGAAGGCCCCCGCGCCTCCACCCTGGAGTCCCTCGCCGCGCTCAAGCCGGCGTTCCGTCAGAACGGGACGGTCACCGCCGGGAACTCGTCGCAGATGTCCGACGGGGCCGCGGCGGTGATGATCGCGTCGCGGGACCGGGCGGTGCGGGAAGGCTGGCCGGTGCTCGCGGTGCTCCGCTCGTTCCAGGTGGCCGGCGTGCCGCCGGAGATCATGGGGATCGGCCCGGTGAAGGCGATCCCGAAGGCGGTGGCGGCGGCCGGCCTGTCCCTGTCCGACATCGGCCTGTTCGAGCTGAACGAGGCGTTCGCGGCGCAGGCCTGGTACACCGTGCGCGAGCTCGGCATCGACCCGGACCGGGTGAACGTGAACGGCGGCGCCATCGCGCTCGGCCACCCGCTCGGGTGCACCGGGTCGAAGCTCACCGCCACGCTGATCCACGAGATGCGCCGCCGCGAGGTGCGGTACGGCGTGGTCAGCATGTGCATCGGCGGCGGGATGGGCGCAGCGGCGGTGTTCGAGCGGATCGCCTGACTACCCGCGCGGGCCGAACAGCGGCAGCAGCACCTCGAGGTTCGCCGCTGCGACCGGACACCGATCGACGATCGGGAACACGTCGCACGCGTCGACCCGCTCGGATCGGTAGATCGCGTCGGTAGGGTCGGCGAAGTCGAGGCGCCACGCGACCTCGCCGGTCGACGGCTCCACCTCGACCACCGACGACACGTCGCTCTCGTACGGCGACCAGCACGCGTGGCCCATCGTCGCGGACACGTGGCCACCCGGCAGCGCGTCGATGTCTCCCCACGACGGCTCCATCCACCGCGGCTCGGTGTAGGTCCACAGCAGCGTGGCCTGCATCGTGGTCTCGTCGAGCTCGTACTCCACCAGGCGCGAGTACCCGCGGCCGTGGGCGCCGTTGTCGTACACCAGCAGGTTGCCGCCGCCGCCCCCCGCGAACGGGACGAACTCGAGCCCGTGCTGGCACTGGGGCCAGGCCACGTCGGCCGGCGGGGCCGCGCCGTTCGGGTAGGTGAGGTCGAAGTCACCGCCCGCGCCGAACCTCCACGCCACCTGCGCGCTCGCGGCGTCGATCGCGATGATCTCGCCGAGGCTGCACAGCGACACGTACAACCGATCCCCGTTGACCGGGTCCACCTGGTAGTCGGCCCAATTGGCGTGCCACGGATCCCCGTACCCAGGCGGCAAGTCTCCCGCGTCGACCGCGGACTGCGAGTCGTAGAAGTACGTGTCGGTGTCGGTGGCCGGATCGACCAGCCCGACCGAGAACCCGTCCCACGACTGGGGTCCGGCGCTCACCCCTTCGATCATCATCACCAGCCACCGACCGTCGGGGAGGCGCTTGCCGTCGTGATGGAACAGGTGGCTCTGGGCGTTCGGCGAGCCCACCTGGTACGTCAGCTCGTGGTCGAGGTCGAGCTGCTGGGGCGGGGCGCCGTCGTAGAAGCCCCCTCCGAACGAGAACTCACCGCCGCCCAGGTACTGGGTCTCGAACGCGATGTCGATGTCGGGCAGGTCGTCGTAGTACCAGCGGCGCTCGCCGTCGAGGTCGTACACCAACATCCGCGGCGTGTCGCCCACACAGTGTCGATCGTGGCCCACGAGCAAGTACGGGGGCCCCGTCGTGCCCACGGCGCTCGGGGTGGACACCTGCACCTCGGGCAGCCCGGGCGGCCCCGCGAGGGTGGTGAACTCGAACGACACCGGAGCGCTGCTCGCCGGGCAGGTGGCGACGAGCTCACAGGTGTATCGCGTCGACGCCGCGAGCCCGTGCAAGGCGAGCTCGTGCCGAGCGGCCGCGGGCGCGGTGTACACCAAGATCTCGGACGGGTCGTCGGCCCGGGTGCACCGCGCGGCGATCGCCGCCTCCGCGTCGAGCTCGACGTCGAGGTCGACCGCGTGTACGAGGTCGGCGCGCGGGGTGGCCGACAGCGACGACACCTCGGGCCCAGGCCCCTCGCACAGCTCGACAGTGGCGGTGGACGTTGGGGA
>JBEBJC010000533.1:0-5855 GCA_040080105.1 Myxococcota bacterium | reverse complement strand
GCCGTCGGTCGAGCCCACCAGCCCGAACCACGCCCCGTCCGCGAGCTGCTGCTCGACCCACGCGCCGGGCGCCGGGTCGTAGATCGGCCCGGGCAACCCGGGCGAGCCACTCTGGCCGTGGACGCTGGCGATCTCGACCACGGGCTCGAGCACCGGATCCACCGGGAACGACCAGTCCACCGCCACCGGCCCTCCCGCGGGGTGGTGGCGGATCACCACCACGTCGCGCCCCGCGAGCAGCGCGTGCAGCTCCGCCGGGGTGTCGGTCGCCGGATCGAGGCTCGACGCCCACGGCCCCGGGTGGTCGAACCACAACACGTGCCGGTGCCCGTGTAGCCACGAGGTCCACTCGTACCCGGGCACCGCCACGAACCGCCCGGGGTCGTCGGCCGCGTCGGTCGCCGCCATCGCGGCCGCCACCCGGTCGGGCGCGCGGTCCAGCGCCACCATGCCCCAGTGGTCGTGGTCGGTCACCGCCGCCACGTCGAGCCCCGCCACCTCGCGCGCGTACCGGTACAGCCCGGCCACGTCTCCGGTCCCGTCCGAGGCGGCGGAGTGGATCTGCAGGTCGGCCCACAAGATCGGCACGACTCCAGCCCGCACCACCATCGGGTTCGACCGACCGGACACCGCGCCGTCGACCGCCGCGCGGTACACCCCCTCGGCCGCCGCCCGCACCGGCACCACCGCGAGCCCGTCGACCAGCGCCACCTCCACCGGCGCCTCGAGCCCCGGGGCGGTGACGGTGACCGTCGGCGGGTCGAGCGGCGCCGGGCCGTTCCCCGCCGCGTCGACCGCCGCGATCCGCAGCTCGACCACCGCCCCGGGCTCGGCGGTCGACGGCAACGTGACCACCAGCTGCGCCGCCGGCCGCGGCACCACCTCGACCTCGATCGGGTGTGGGATCACCGAGCGCACCCCGTCGCCGTCGCCGTCGACCGCGACCCACAGCGCCGGGGACCGCTCGGCGAACCGGTCCGCCCGCGCGGTGTCCCCTACCCCGTAGCCGATCGCTACCCGCTCACCCGGGGCCAGCGCCCGCCCGCGCACGGTCGCGAGCACCAGCCCGCCGAAGTCCTCGAGCGCGAGCTGCACCCCGTCGGGCGCGGACAGCGTGGTGTAGCCGGGCCCGCCCGGCGCCGAGGTCTGCGGCGGGGTCCACCCCCAGAACGGCGACGGGATCACCGAGATCACGCCGCCCACCGCGATCCCCTCGGGGCCGACCTCGAGCTCCACCTCGAGCGCGATCGGCGCCCCCGCCTCGACCCGGGCCGGCGCGGACCGCGCGGTGAGCGTCCCCCCGCCGTCCGCGGCCGACCGGGGCGCGGCGAGGTCGGCGGTCATCTCGGCCCACGTCTCGCGGTTCGCGGTCGCGGGGCTCGGGTCGGGGGAGGTGCAGGCGAGCAGCCACATCGGCGCTCCGTATCCGGTCAGTCGAGCAGCACCGCGTCGGCCTCCCCGACCTGGCCGTCCTCGTCGAGATCGTCGGTCAGGCGGATCGAGTCGGCGATGTTCGCGTCGAACGCGTTCATCTGCGGCTCGTTGTGGTCGCGGTCGATGAAGATCGACCCTCCCTGGACGTTGGCCGCGTCGAGGTTCACCCCGTCGAGCCACGTCGAAACGTCGAACCCGAGCGCGAGGGTGACCTGGCCCTTCCCGAGCTCGAACGTCCCGAACAGGTCGATGTCGTCCTCGAACCGGGACACCAGGTGGAACGGCACGCCGTCGGCGCGGGTGCCGTCGACCACGAAGCTGCCGTCCTTCAGGTCGGCTGGGGCGTTCGCCGGGGCGTCGCGCCCGTGCTGCGGGCGCACGCGGATCTCTTCGTAGAACGCGTTCGGGCTGCGGAACTCGATCTCGACCGCCCCCAGCAGCAGGTCGGCCACCACCGTGGGGGTCTCCCACTCGAGCTCCTCCACCTCCGAGCCGGGATCGAGCACGAACTTCGTGTGGCCGAGCGAGACCCACGCGGAGTCGATCCGCTGCAGCTGGTCGCCGACCGGGTCGAACGTGGCCACGCCCAGGACGCGCTCGGGGTTGCCGATCTCGGTGGCCGGGATCGGCGGCGGGGTGGTGCAGGCGTACAGGGCGAGCCACATGTCAGTCCTCGGCGTGGGAGAGTGGGAACAGCTGGAAGTTGAGCTGGACGATGCGCCGACCCGGTCCGTGGTCGGTCACGTACGCGAGGAGGTCCTTGCGGAACTCCTGCACCCGGCGCTTGACCTCCCCGAGCACCGTGTCGTCCGCGCCGAACGTGAGCGCGGAGATGTCGCGCTGCGGCGCCGGCACGATCTCCATCGACATCGCCGCCCGCTCGAGCATCGCGCGGTGGAAGTTGCGCACGTGCAGCCCGCGGGTCTCGGGGCCGGTGGTGACCACGGCGTCGGCTTGCTCGAGCCCCCCGGTGTCGGTCCACCGCAACATCCCCAGGTCGACCAGGATGTCGAGCGCCTTCGACACCTCGTTCGCGGACACCGCCGGCAGCAGGTGGCGACCGATCCACGCGGGGTCGGCCCGGAACCCCTCGAGCGCCACCATCTCGCGGATCACCGGCAGGTACCAGCTCGAGGTGTACGCGGCGTGCGCGATGTCGAGCTTCTGGGCCCGCCGGTAGCCCCGGTTCGACTGGAGCCGCTCGTACGCGGCGTTGCGCTCGGCGTCGCTGTCGGCTTGGGAGAACGCGACCAGGTCGCCGAAGTACGCCGCCTCCTCGACCCCCATCTGCAGCGCGGCCGCGTACCGGATCGCCATCGGCCCGTTCAGGTTGCGCTCGCCGTCGATCACCCGCTTGAGGTGGTTCGGGGACTGCAGCCCGGCGCGCCGCGAGAACGATCGAAACGAGAACCCGCGTTGCTCGGCCTTCTTCGCGGTGTAAGTGTCGCGCAGGAACGCCCGGTAGTCCAGGTAGGAGAACACATCGGGGAGGGTGGAGCGCCGGGCCATGTCCAACCATGCCCAGCCACGGCGGGGCACGCAACCCTTTCGTATCCACAATCTGTCTTCACCTGGGTCGACGACGAACGCGATAAGTTCGATTTGCATAGTTTAATTCGATATTATTCAAACAGTCGCCATTCATTTTCGTATCCCGTAGTGGACGTTGGCCCCCACGTTCCCCGGCGGCGTCGGGGGTGCTGGCCGGCGTCGACCGATGTCGGTGGTTACGGACGCCCGATGTCCGACCCGACGCCAGAGATCGATCGCCTCGACACCCGCTACCGCGTCCGGTTCGCCGGCCACCCGCGGGTCACCCGCGACCCCGACGAGCTGCAGTCGATGGTCGAAGCGCTCGCAGCGCTCGGGGTGACCGAGGAGGCCCACCGAGCGCGGGTCGCCACGTTGTCCGACCAATGGACCCGCGAGCTCGAGCAGATCCGGGCGGCCCAGGCCGTGCCCTACGCCGTGCCGGCCGCGCGCCTGCGCACGTGGTCCGATCTGTCGGTGAGCCGGTACGCGCGCAGCTTCGGGGGGCGGGACCGCCGCACCCGCGACGTGGCGTTGCTGCAGGAGATCGTCGACGACCTGCGGGGGATCCGCAACTCGATGGCGAGCCTCGCCCAGTCGGCCCCGGACCAGGGGCTCGGCAGGAGCGTGCAGCAGATCGACCAGCAGCTGCTCACCTACCTGTCCGAGCTCGAGGCGATCCGGAACGCCCGCAAGATGGGCACCCCGGCCGAGCAGGGCACGCGGTTCGCTCAGCTCGCGAACGATCAGTTCGCCGAGTACGAGCGGCACTTCGCCGGCCACCCTCGCCTGTCGCGCCACCCCGCCACGTTGTCGCGGATCTTGGCCTCACTCGACGAGCTCCGCCGCGGGATGCAGGGGCTCGCGCTCCAGGGGTTCGACGACCCGTCGAACACCCGCAACATCGGGATCGTCACCCAGCGCCTCGCCTCGTTCCGCGCCGAGCTCGACGCGATCGGCAAGGCGCGGGCCGAGGCCACGCTCGAGACCCGGGTCACCGGCCTCGGCGCGGCGGCGAACGAGGTGTTCGCGAAGTACCGCGAGGCGTTCGCCGGCAAGGATCGGCGCTCGGTCGACCCCGAGCGGTTGGTCGAGCTGTTCGAGCTGCTGTGGCCGATCGCGCGCGAGATGGACGAGATCGACGCCGAACACGACGACGACGCGAACCACGCGAACCTGCGCCTGGTGCTCGACAACGCGGTGCTGTACGCGCGCGAGTTCGACGCGATCCAAAAGGTGAAGGCGTCCCCGGCGTGACCGAGCCGTGGCGGCTCGACGACGACGACGAGGCCCGGTGGGCGGCGGTCCTCGAGCTCCATCGGCGACCCGACCCCGCGACGTTCGCGCTCGCCGCCGGGATGTGCGCGAGCCCTGACCCGGACGTTCGGCGGTTCGGGATCGACGTGTTGGCCCAGCTCGGGGTGGAGGACCGCCCGTTCCGCGCCGATGCGTTGCCGATCCTGGCCCGCGCGCTCGACGACCCGGAGCCGGCGGTGGCCGCTGCGGCGGCGGTGGCGCTCGGCCACCACCACCTCGAGGTCGAAGACGGGGTTCACCCCGCGCTCGTGGCCCTCGGCCGGCACCCCGACCCGCGGGTCCGGCTCGGGGTGGTCCACGGGCTGCTCGGGCTCGACGACGCGAGCGTGGTGGCGGCGCTGATCGCGGCGTCGGAGGACCCCGACCCCCGGGTGCGCGACTGGGCGACGTTCGGGCTCGGCACGGCGCTGGACCTCGACACGCCCGCGATTCGGGCCGCGCTGGTCGCCCGGGTGGACGACCCCGATCCGGACGTGCGGGAGGAGGCGGAGGCGGGGCTGCGCGCGCGCGGGGTCAGTCGGTGACGCGACCGAGCGCGGCCCAGTTCGAGTGCACCGCGGTCTGCGGGTCGGACCGCCGCCGGTAGGTGTGCGCGCCGAACTTGTCGCGCTGCGCCTGGATCAGCGCCGCGCCGCCGCGGGTCGCCCGGACCTGATCGACCCACGCGAGCGACGCCGACAGCGCCGGGACCGCGATCCCCGCGAGCACCGCGCCCCCCACCACCCGGCGCCACGCCGGCAACGCCGCTGCGAGCTCGTCCGCGAACGACGGGTCGAGCATCAGGGACGGCAGCTGGGGGTCGCGGCGGAACGCGTCGCGCACCCGCCCGAGCAGGTCCGCGCGGATGATGCACCCCGCGGTCCAGATCCGCGCGACCTCCGCCAGGTCGATGCCGTAGCCGCGGTCGTCCGACGCGGTGCGCAGGAGATCGAACCCCTGCGCGTAGCTGGCGAGCTTTGCCGCGTACAGCGCCGCCTCCAGGTCGTCGACGCTCACCGACGGGATCCGGGCCGGCGGCTCGGGCAGCCGGGCCTGCGCCGGAGCGCGTACCGCCCGCCGCGACGACGTGGCGCGCGCGTCGACCGCAGCGGTGATCGTGGGCAGCGGCACGCCCAGCTCGATCGCCTGTGCGCTGGTCCACCGGCCGGTGCCCTTCTGCCCGGCCTCGTCCACGATCTGCTCGACCAACGGGCCTGGGCCGTGCTCGTCCTTCGCGCCCACGATCTCGGCGGTGATCTCGATCAGGAACGACGCGAGCCGGCCGCGGTTCCACCGCGCGAACACCTCGGACTGGGCCGCCGGTGACAGCCCGAGCCCGTCGCGCAGCACGGTCCACGCCTCGGCCACGAGCTGCATGTCGCCGTACTCGATGCCGTTGTGCACCATCTTCGTGTAGTGGCCGGCCCCCCCGCGCCCACACCAGCTGACGGTCGGGCCCTCCACCCCGTGGGCCGCGATCCGCTCGAGCAACGGCCGCAGGATCGGCCAACCGCGCTGGTCACCCCCCGGCATCAGGCTCGGGCCGCGCAGCGCGCCCTCCTCGCCGCCCGACACGCCCATCCCCACGTACACGA
>JBEBJC010000532.1:0-5877 GCA_040080105.1 Myxococcota bacterium | reverse complement strand
CCATCACCCTTCGGCGTCGAGCCGACGCTGATCGAACAACCCGCCACGAACACCAGCGCGCACACCATTGCCCTCATCGTGTCCTCCCGACACGAGGGTGCCGCGGCCCGGCGCGCACGCACACCGTGCGGTTGTGACAGCTCCGCCACCGCCGCTGCCACATCCTGATGCTGGAGCGTAACGGTCGGCCGCGGAACACTGCCCGCGGAGGTCCTCGATGGTGCTCGCGCTCGCCCTGACTTCGTCCGCGTTCGCCGACAACGTGTCGGTCACGATCCACAGCAACTGTCCGCAGACCGTGAAGGTGTTCTTCGGCGAGAACCCGGGGTTCAGCTCGGGCACCAAGTCGTCGGTGTCGTCGAACTCGACCTCCAGCTACACGCTGGCGTCCGGCTCCAAGATCTGGATCCTGGACGCGAGCGAGAAGCCCGTGAGCTCGACCACGGTGGGCACGAGCTCGCAGCGGATCGAGATCTCGAAGAGCTGCACCGGGTTCGGGGCCTGATCAGTCGCGGGTCGACACCCCGAGGGCGTGGTACACGCTGCACCGCCCCAGGGCGCCCGACAGCGCGAGCCCTCCAGCGGCGAGCGCCACCGGGGCGACCACCCACAGGCCGGCCCCGAGGGCCAGCGGGGCGGCGGCTGCCGCTGCGCCGAGCGCGACCCTCGCAACCCGATCGGCGGTCCCGACGTTCCGCGGCACCGGGAACTCCCACTTCATGCCGCACCTCCCGCGAGCGTCGCGAGCGCCCCGATCCCCGAGGTGAACAGGCCGCTCAGGCTGTCGGCGATCGCCGGCGCGCTGGCGGGGTCGGTGGGCTCGAACGAGGCGAACCACAGCACCTCCGCCCGCCCGTCGCCCAGATCGGCGACGTGCAGCGCCCCGACGTAGTCGGTGAGCGGCATCAGCGGCTGCGCGTCGATCCGGTACCGGAACAGCCGCGCGCCGTCGTCGACGGTGAGCACGGTCTCCTCGATCGGCCCGGCGTCGGTGCCACACACCCGACGCGCGCCGGTCCCGGCGCCGTCCACCCGGCAGCTCCGGATCAGATCGGGCAAGTACCGGTCCACGTCGCGCCCGGTGCGCACGATGTCCCAGATCGCTCCTGCGTCGGCGCGCACGGTGCGAGCCACCGCCACGGTGTTCGAGCTCACGGCTCCTCCTCGGTTCGCGGCGCGCAGGGGCGCGCGCCGACCTCGAACCTGTAGTCTCCCGACTCTCCTCGGATTAGTGGAAGATCGGCAGACTCATCATCACACGGAGGTTCATGATGCCGGGTCCTTCGGCCGGCGAGCTCGACCTGGACGACCTGCGGATGGTGGTGGCGGTGGCGGAGGGCGGCAGCCTCACCGCCGCGGCAGCGCGGCTCGGCGTGAGCCTGAACGCGGTCAGCCGCCGGTTGATGAAGCTCGAGGCCGGCGTCGGCGTGCGCCTGGTGGAGCGCACCACCCGCAGCCTCGCGCTGACCGAGGCCGGGGAGCGGCTGTACCGCAGGGCCACCTCGGTCGTGCAGCAGCTCGACGAGGCGAGCGCCGAGCTGTCCGACCGGCGGGGCGAGCCGATGGGCACGGTCCGGGTGGTGTTGCCGTCGCCGGCGGTCACCGGTGACCTGCTGCGGCGGATCGACGGTCTGCTGGCGGAGCACCCTCGGCTGCAGGTGCAGCTGCTGGTCACGAGCCGCGAGCTGCCGCTCGGCACCGACCTGGATCTCGCGATGGTCGTGGGCGAGCTGCCCGACCGAGTCGGGATCGCGGCGCGCAAGATCGCGTCGGTGCACTGGTGGCTGTGCGCGGCGCCTTCGTACGTGGCGCGGCGCGGCGCTCCCGTGGTGCCCACCGACCTGACCCGGCACGAGTGCCTGCGGTACCGCGGGGCAGCCCCCCAGGAGCGGTGGACCCTGCACGGACCGAACGGCCAGGTCGTGGTGGTCCCGGTGCGCGGCTCGTTCGAGTCCGACGACAGCCGGATCCTCGGCGACGCCACCTACGCCGGGCTCGGGATCGGCATCCGACCCCCACGGGAGCTCGGGCGGGCGATCGCGGCGGGGACGCTGGTGGAGGTGCTGCCGGGGTGGGTGTTCGAGCCGCTGCCGGTGTACCTGGCGAGCCCGGCGGGGCGCGGCCGCTCGCCGGCGGTGCGCACGGTGGCGTCGGTGCTGACCGAGGCCATCGCCGAGCTGCTGTGACGCCTACTCGAACACCACCTCGTCGCCGTACTGCTGCCGCACCTCGTCGAAGTTCTCCCGGTTGACCGGGGCGCCGGTCGCGAGGTGCCCGTGCACCGCCACCAGGTAGTCCGACAGCAGGCCGCGGAACGCGCCCTTCATCATGCCGCCCATCATCGCCGGGGCCGTGCGGTACTCCATGTGGATCACCGCGCGGGTGTGGGTCGCGTCGATGGCCTCCAGGTGGTAGGTCGCGAGGGTGTTGTCGGGATCGAGCGGGAACCCGCGCGCGGCGAGGATCCGGTTGTCGAAGGTGTAGGCGGCCGGCTCCCACCGCACGATCTGCTCGTGCAGCTCCTTGTCGCCGTCGTCGTCGAACCAACAGGTCCGCTCGACCCCGAGGTCACCCTGGAGGGAGCCCTTCAGGTAGGCGGACTTCACGATCTTCGGGTGGGACTCCGAGATCTTGCCGTAGTCGCCCGCGAGGATGTCCCACACCGCGTCGATCCCGTGCGGCAGGATCGCCGCCACCTCCACGGTGTTGGTGCCTCGGTCCATCGAGGGCTGCACGACGTCGGCGTGGGCGGACAGGGCGAACCAGAACGAAGGGATCATCGCGGACTCCAGCGCGGCGGGACTGCCGACACGTGCTGAGTACGACCGTCGTTCTCCGCCCGGTAGTGGATGATCCGTCGATTGATTCTCTCGAAATGAGAGAGAAACGGGCGGGTCAGCCGTCGAGCCACGCGAGCCGGGTCGAAGCCTGCCGCTGCCCGTACAGCACGGCGTCCGACTCGAGCAACAGCTGCTCGATGTCCGGCGCCCGATCCAGCGTCCACGGCGCGTAGCCGGCGTCACACGCCCACTCGCCGGTCGCGTCGAAGATCGCGCGGCACACCTTGCGCTGCAGGCTGTCGAGGTCCGCCGCGGAGTCGCCGACCATCAGCACCGCGAACTGAAACCGCCCGGTGCGGCCGACCAGGTGGGGGGACGCCGCCGCGACGATCGGGCGCGAGATGTTCTTCACCACCGCTTCGACCTGCTCACGTGGCAGCTTGCGCCCGTCGCGGAGCTGCACGCACAACACGCCGACCGCCTTGCCCCGCTGGGTGGTCGCGAGGCACGCCTCGCCCAGCGCGAAGAACCCGGCGCGGTTCGCGAGCCCGGTCAGCGCGTCGGTGCGGGCCGCCACCTGCCCGGAGATCTCGGCCGAGACGAGCTGCGCCAGGTCGCGCAGCGCGGGGAGATCGCCGGGCTGCAGCTGCATCGGGCGCCGGCTCAGCAGGCACAACGTGCCGAGGGTGTACCCGGCGGGGGTCCGCAGCGGGTACCCCGCGTAGAACCGCAGGCGGGGCTCCCCGGTGACCAGCGGGTTGTCGGCGAACCGCGGGTCGGCGGTGGCGTCGTCCACCACCATCGGCGCGTCGGCCGCCACCACGTGCCCACAGAACGACACGTCGCGCGGGGTCTGCTCGACGTCGAGCCCCTGGCGCGACTTGAACCACTGGCGGCGCTCGTCGACCAGGCTCACGAACGCCATCTCCACCCCGAACAGCTCCTGCGCCAGGCGGGTGACGCGATCGAACCGGTCCTCGGGGGCGGTGTCGAGGATCCCGGTCGCGCGGAGCGCGGCCAACCGCTCGGGCTCGTTGGCCGGGACGTCGGGAGTCTTCATCGGTCCTCCACCCGCCCTATCGGCACCGACCCTCGCTCTCTGCAGGGCGCCCTGGTCTCTTCGCCAGCGGTGTGTACCAGGGGCGGGAGGAGGGTGGGATGTCCAAGTTCGTAGCTCACTGGTTCTCGATCTCGGTCGCCCTCGCGCTCGCGGCGTGGCTGTTGCCGGGGGTCCACGTCGACTCGTTGGTGTCCCTCGCCCTCGGAAGCCTCGCGGTGGGGTTGGTCAACGCGCTCGTGCGGCCCGTGTTGACCGTGCTCACCCTGCCCCTCACCGTGCTCACCCTCGGGTTGTTCTACCTGGTGGTCAACGCGATGGCGTTCGGGCTGGCGGCGGCGTTCGTGGGCGGGTTCCGGGTCGACGGGCTCGGGGCGGCGGTGCTCGGCGCCCTCGTCACCAGCGTGGCGTCGGGGGTGGTGGAGGCGGTGGTCCGGGATCGCCCGCGACGGGACTGACCCGGCGGACTACGGGGCCGGATGTACGTGGTCGAGTGCACCACCAACCCCGGCCTCGAAGACCTGGTGGGCGCCGAGCTCCGGGGGCTGGGGCTCGACGCCGCCGCGACGCTGCGCCCCGACGGGCTCGCGGGCCACGTGCACCTTGTGTCCGACGATCCCCTGCTGTGGGACCACGCGCGTCGGTTGCGGTCGGTCCACCGGGTGGTGCGGCCGATCGCCGAGGTGGACCTCCCGCCGACCGGCGCGCTCGAGCACCTGCGGGCGGCGGTGGCCGAGGCCGCGCGCGGGATCCCCGAGCTCGCGGACGACGGCGCGGTGTTTCGGGTCCGGTGCAAGCGGCTCGGCGAGCACCCGTTCACCAGCGAGGACGTGGAGCGGGTCGGCGGGGCGGGGGTGCGCGACGTTTGGCTGCGCCCGGTGCGGTTGACCGGGGCCGCGGTGGTGGTGCGGTGCGACGTCGTGGGCCCGCGGCTGCGCGTGGGGGTCGAGGCGCCGCCGCGGGCGGTGGTCGAGCTCCCGTTCCGCCCGTCGACCTCGCTGCGCGAGAGCGTGGCGTGGGCGCTGCTCGAGCTCGCGTTCCCGGCCGCTCCGCCCCGGCGGCTGCTCGACCCGTTCGTGGGCGGCGGCACGATCCTCACCGAGGCCGCCGCGCGGTGGCCCGAGGTCGCGCTGTGTGGCAGCGATCTGCACCACCGGTGCGCCGACGGGGTGCGGCAGAACCTCGCGGCGTGGGCCGACCGCTCCACCACCCGGGTCGGCGACGCGCGAGAGCTCCTGCGAACCTGGCCGGATCACCGGTTCGACGCGATCGTGACCAACCCACCGTGGGGGCACCGGCTCGGGCGCGACCTGGACATCGAGGCGTTGTACCGTGTGTTCCTGCGGTCGGCGACGGAGGTCGCGACCGACGACTGTCGGCTGGTGGTGCTCGCGCTGCGGCGGGGCGCGTTCAACCGGGCGCTCGGCGCCGCCCGCGGGTGGGAGACCCGCCACGTGCGGATCGTGGAGCTCGGCGGGCTGTACGCGGGCGCGTTCGTGCTCGGCCGTCGTTGACGCGCCGCGGGGGCGATCCCGGGCGCAGGCGGCGCGCTCGCATCGGCAGGGTCCACCAGGACTGGCTCCGGTCGGACCTCACTCGCGATCGCGAGTTCACCCCTTCGCTATCCTCGAGCCAGGAGGGCGTGGTGGCGACCTGGGACGGGGTGACGGACGGGCGGCGGGTGCTGGCGGAGGGAGATCGCGGGGAGGCGGTGCTCGAGCTGCAGCTCCGGCTGCGGCGGGCGGGGTACCGGGTGCCCGCCGACGGCGTGTTCGGCGCGGCGACCGAGCGGTCGGTGCGCGACTTCCAGGCGGGTCGCGGGCTGTTCGCCGACGGGGTCGTGGGCCGGAGGACCGCGCGCGCGCTCGCCCCCACCGATCCACGGTGAGATCGGAGTTCGTGCCCATGGATCCCCCTCTCCCCGCATCGGGGGAGAGGGCAGGGGTGAGGGTGCGCCAGCAAAGCTGGCGCGGAGGAGTGGATGGAAGAGCCACACGACGAGGGCGTAGCGAGCCAGTCGACCCCGAGTCATGCGCCGAA
>JBEBJC010000531.1:0-5879 GCA_040080105.1 Myxococcota bacterium | reverse complement strand
AGCTGGTGCGGGGGCGCCCACCGCGTGCCCGGTGCGGCCGCCGTCGCGCCACACCCGCACCGACAGGGTCTCGGTGGCCGGGATCGGGGTCGACACCGGCCGCCCCCGCACCAGCTCGACCGCCGTGCCCTCGCGCGCCTCGAACAGCAGCTCCACGCCGCGCGCGCCGAGCTTCCGGGCCTGCTCCAACCGAGTGTCGAGCACGCGCAGTTCCATCCGTACGTTCCTCCTGCCGGCAGGATGCCCGATGCCGAGGTCGGGTGCCAGAGATACCCAGCGGGCGGAGGGACGATGGGACCGTGGCTGGTGTTGGCGTGCAGCGCCCCGGAGACGGCCCCCGCCGCCGCCCCCGCGCCGGTGCCGGCGGCGAACTCGATCGTTCGGCCGGCTCCCATCCCGCCGACCTCCGCCCCGGCCGAAGGGGCGGTGTACGCGGTCGGGGACCTCCACGGCGACCTCGACAACGCGATCGCGGCGCTGCACCTCGCGGGGGTGGTCGACGCGGGCGGCCACTGGACCGGCGGCGCGGCGGTGCTGGTGCAGACCGGCGACGTGCTCGACCGCGGGCCGGACGGGCGGACGCTGCTCGCGTGGCAGCGCGCGCTCTCGGCCGAGGCGGCGGCGGCCGGCGGGCGGGTGGTGTCGCTGCTCGGCAACCACGAGGTGATGAACCTCCGCGGCGACTGGCGGTACGTCGTCCCCGGCGACGTGGAGCAGTACGGCGGGGCCGACGCGCGGCGGTCCGCGCTGTCACCGGCCGGTGAAGACGGGAGGTGGCTGCGCTCGCTCGACTCGGTGGCGCGCGTCGGCGACACCGTGTTCGTCCACGGCGGGGTCCGCGCGTCGTTCGCGCCGGCCGGCGCCGAGGGGTTGTCGTCGCAGGTCCGCGCCGCGCTCGACCAGGTGGAGGAGGCGCCGATCCTCGGGGAGCAGGGCCCGCTGTGGTACCGGGGCTACGTGACCGATCCGGAGGCCGCCGCGTGCCCGGAGCTGCACCAGGCGCTCGCCGCGCTCGGCGCCCGGCGGATGGTGGTCGGCCACACCACCCGCCGCGACGGGAAGATCGAGGCCCGGTGCGGCGGGGCGCTGGTGGTGATCGACGTGGGCGTGGCCGACGCGTACGGCGGCAAGCTGGCGGTGCTCGAGCTGCGCCCGGGGGCGGACGCGTGGGGGGTGTACCCGTCGGGGCCGGTCGACCTCCCCGATCCCGTCGATCCGTAGCGAAAAGATTTCCGTTCCCTCCGGCTCGCGGGTCCAGCGGTGGGGCACGGAGGTGGAGAGCGAGTGAAGACGATCGAGAAGTTCGGGCTCGTCGCGTGGATCGTGTTCGCCGGCGGATGTCCGGCCGGCGGCGGCGGCGAACCCGAGGCGTGTGACGCCAAGGACGGGCAGTGGTCGATGGTGATGACGTTGGAGGCCGACGCGGACCCGTTCTGCCCCGAGGTCCCGTCGGGCACGTTCGATCTCGGGGCGTCGACGAGCGACGACTGTGATCCCGGGTGCACCTGCGGGGTCGCCGAGGACGCCGACACCTGTTCGGCGACCTACGACGAGACGTGCGCCGACGACACCTCGGAGAGCGTGGTCGCGTGTGACCTCGTGCTCGACAGCCGGACCGCGATGAGCGGGGCCTGCTCGGTGTCGGTGCACGTGCTCGACCCGGACACCACGGTGGAGTGTGCGTACGCGGTCGAGGCGACCTGGCAGGAGTAGCAAGAGCCGCGCGGGGAGCTCGTCACGGGAACCGCCGGGCGAGCTCCTCCAACACGGTCACCTGGTCTCCGAACCGCGTCCCCTCGGCGTTCGCGTCACTCACCGTGAGGTCGGGCTCGAGCAACACCAGCGACGGCCACCACCCGAGGCCGCCGTAGTCGACCGACAGGTACGTGGGGTCCACCAGCACCGGGATGTCGTCGGACGGGTACGCCTCCGACCACCGCGCGATCGTGTCGGCGTCGGCGGGGCCGTTGTCGAGGGCCTCCGGGATCACGGTGATCCACCGGACCTGGCCCTTCTTCACCGCCCGCGGGCCGCGGCCCCACACCGTGGCGTAGCCGTACGTGTCCTCGCCGCCGGACAGCCAGCTCGACAGGCCGTTGCACGGCGGACACCACTCGGCCGACACGTCGAGCACGATCGGCGCGTCGTCGTTCGCGAAGTCGTACAGGTCGACCGTGTCGCCGTGTACGTCGACCAGCTTCAGCCGGAAGAACGTGCGCCCGACCTCGCGGAAGTCGCCGGCGTCGTCCGGGATCGCCGACTTGTCGAACAGGTACGGCCACCCGCCCTGGTAGATCCGGTCGTCGGGGTCGGCGGGATCGTGCCCCTCGTGCACCTCGTCCCGATCGGTGTACCCGTCGTCGTCGGTGTCGACCACGGTGGGGTCCGCCCCGTACCCGGCCTCCGCACCGTCGAGCAGCCCGTCTCCGTCGGTGTCGGGACGCGCGGGATCGGTGTCACCCGCCACCTCGTCGCCGTCGGTCAGGCCGTCCCGGTCGGTGTCCGACGCCTCCGGATCGAGCCCGAGCTCGGACTCGGCGGCGTCGAGCAGGCCGTCTCCGTCCGTGTCGCGTTCGGCGGTGCAAGCCGCCACCCACAGCGCTCCGATCACTGGCACTCCCCGAGGTAGGTGGTGACCCGCAGCTCGTCGATCCGCAGCTCGCCGTACAGCTCGTACTGCACCGTCGAACGCTCGATCCGGCCGAGGGTGTCGTACGACCAGGTGGACGCGTAGGTCGACACGGCGCCGAGCCTGGTCTCGGAGGTGCGTCGCGCCTCCGGGTCGAACGTGTACGTGGTCTCGTACTCCCACACCCCGTCGGCGTCGTCGTCGTCGGCGAGGTACACCAGGTTCCCGTCGAGGTCGTACTCGAACCCCTGGATCAACTCGACCACGCCGTCCAAGCCCTGGTCCATGAACAGAGCGCCGACCCGGCGGACCGGGTCGGTGTAGGTGTAGGTGTACCGCACCTCGGGCTCGAGCCCGCCGTAGAACAGGTCGACGAAGGTGGGGCGGCCCTGGTCGTCGTACGTCCACTGGTAGGACTGGTCGACATCGCCGTCGCCGTCGTCGTCGATCGTCGCCGAGGTCGGGTTGCCCTCGGCGTCCCGCACGTACGCCAACTCGTAGTCGACCCGATCGTCGGCGTACAGGTCCCAGGTGTAGTGCAGCAGCTCGTCGTTCGGATCCCAGGTCTGGGTCTCGAACGCGACGCCGGCGTAGCCGTCGGTGTGGTAGGTGAGCACGTTCCCGCGGTCGTCGTAGGTCGCGATGACCACCTCGGGCAGCGAGCGGGACCGCTCGACGCGCACGGCGTTGCCCGCAGCGTCGCGCTCGGTGGTGATCACGCTCTCGGGCAGGCCGTTGCCGTTCACGTCCGCGCCCTCGTACACCACCCACGTGGGGTGGCCGTCGGCGAACCCGGTGTACTGCTCCCCCACCATGCCTTCGACCCGCTCCTCGATCGCGGTGAGCCCGAAGCAGCCGAACTCGGGCCACACGAGCGCCACCTCGGCCGGCGGCGCCTCCTCGGGCGCCTCGTACCCGAGCCCCACGTCGGCGACGGTGGGCTCCACCGGCGCCGAACACGCGAACACCCACCCGACCATCACGACCCCCACCTGTCGGTGCGGGCTCGGACAGGTTTGGTAATGGGCGAGGTATTCTCCCGGCGGGAGGGCCGATGTGGGTGTGGCTGTGGGGCGCGTGCGCCGGCGAGACCCCGGTGACCGGCCCGCGAACCTGGGACGGCGAGTTCCTGATCGACTCGATCCTCATCGAGTGCGACACGCTCGGGTGGCGGTACGACGTGCGCACGCTCGGGTGGGGCGAGGCGATCACGCTGGACTTCGTGGGGCGCGAGTTCGGCACCATCGCGATCCGCGAGCACCACGAGCTGCCGGAGGTCGAGTTCGGCGAGGACTGGGCGCGGTTCGCCCTCGAGCTCGACCAAGCCGGGTACGGCGACCCGTACGAGCCCGAGGCGAGCACCGGGCTCGCGTGTGAGGCGAAGACGTTCGTGACCTACGGGTTCGGCGCGTGGCGGTACGACGGAGAGCTCGAGGAGTGCGCCGCGTGGGGGCTCGACCCGGTGGGGGAGTTCCCCCAGTGCGTGAACTGGGGGGAGAACGGCCACGGCGCGATCAGCCGCTGACGGGCGCGATCCGGGCCAACAGCTCCCCCTCGGACACCGCGTCGCCGAGCGCGACCCGCAGCTCCGCCACCACCCCGGCTTCGGGGGCGGTCACCGGGTGCTCCATCTTCATCGCCTCGAGTGTGAGCAGGCGCTGACCCGCGGCGACCACGTCCCCCACCGCCACCGCCACGAACACCACCTTGCCCGGGGTGTGCGCGACACACTGCCCAGGCTCGGCCGCGACCTCGGCCCGCTCGGGGAACCGCGGCTCGAGCTGCACGAACGCCTCCCCGTCGCCGAGGTGCACGTACACCAGGTCGCCGTCGTCGAGGGTGCGGTGGGCGGGCGACGCCGGGACCCGCGCCATCCGCCAGTTCTGGCGCACCCCGTCGACCGCCACCACCCACGCGTCGCCGTCGCGCGACACGACCCGCACCGCGTGAGTCGCCGCGCCGATCCGCACGGTGGCTCCGTCGTCGGTCGGGGTCCACCACACCTCCACCTGCTCCGACCCACACCGCCACCGGTCCACCTGCTCGGCCCGCCCGCCCATCCGCCAGCCCGACGGGCCGGCCAACGTGGGCCGCCGCTCGGTGACCCCGAGGATCGTGGCCGCCAGGGCGCCGCGCTCGAGGTTCAGTGGCGGCGCGACCGGCAGCCCGACCCGCTCGAGGAACGCGGTGTCGAGATCGGCCTCGACCCACGCCGGATGGGCCAAGATCTGGCGCAGCAGCGGCAGGTTGGTGACCACGCCCGGCGCCCACGCCCGCTCCACCAGCCCGCGCAGCCGGCGGGTGGCGGTGGCCCGGTCGGGGCCGTGGGCGACGAGCTTCGCGAGCATCGAGTCGTAGTGCGGCGACACCACGTCGCCGGTGGCGTAGCCGGCGTCGATCCGGAGCCCCTCCCCTCCGGGCAGGTGCAGCCGGTGCAGCGGGCCCGTGCCCGGGAGGTACCCGCGGCTCGGATCTTCGGCGTACAACCGGACCTCGATCGCGTGCCCCCGCAGCGCGACCTGATCCTGGGTCAACGGCAGCGGCTCCCCTTCGGCGACCCGCAGCTGGAGCTCGACCAGGTCGAGCCCGGTGACACACTCGGTGACCGGGTGCTCGACCTGCAGCCGGGTGTTCATCTCGAGGAAGTAGAACCGGCCAGACGCGTCGACGATGAACTCGACCGTGCCGGCGCCGACGTACCCGACGGCCCGCGCGACCGCGACCGCCGCAGCCCCCATCTCGGCCCGCAACGCTGCCGAGACCCCCGGCGACGGGGCCTCCTCCACCACCTTCTGGTGCCGCCGCTGGATGCTGCACTCGCGCTCGCCCAGGGACAACACCGCGCCGTGGCGGTCGGCCAGCACCTGGACCTCGATGTGGCGCGGCCGGGTGACGTACCGCTCCACGATCACCCGATCGTCGCCGAACGACGAGCCGGCCTCGCGCCTCGCGCTGGCGAGCGCCTCGGCGAACCCGCTCGCGGCGTCGACCCGCCGCATCCCGCGCCCGCCGCCGCCGGCCACCGCCTTGATCAGCACCGGGAACCCGAGCTGGCTCGCCGCCGCCTCGAGCGCGGCGGGATCCTGGTCGCCCTCGTGCCCCGGCACCACCGGCACGCCCTGGGCCTCGGCGACGCGCCGCGCGCGGGCCTTGTCGCCCATCGCCGCGATCGCCGCCGGCGGGGGCCCGACCCACACCAGGCCCGCCGCCTCCACCGCCGCCGCGAACGCCGCGTTCTCGGACAAGAACC
>JBEBJC010000530.1:0-5893 GCA_040080105.1 Myxococcota bacterium | reverse complement strand
GCTCGGCTCGGGGGCGCGGTGGGGGCCGCTCGGGCCGGCGGCGCGGGTCGACCCGTCGTTGTGGGCGTCGGGTGACGCGATCGTGGTGGCCGAGCTCGTGCCGGGCGCCGATCCGCGCCGGGTCGTGCAGGCGTTGACGGCGCGCGGGTTGTCGGTGGACGGGGTGGGGCGCCGGGTCGTGGCGCGGGTCCCCGACGCCCGGCGAGAGGAGTGGCTCACTGTGGCGTCAGCGATGCCCGAGGTGGCGTGGATCTCGCGCCGCGGCCGGCGGGTGCTGCTCGACGCGGCGGCGGCGGTGGTGTCGCAGTCCGGGCTCGGCGGGTCGACCACCCCGTTCACCGATCTCGGCCTCGACGGGACCGGACAGATCGCCGCGCTGATCGACACCGGGATCGACGTGGACCACTGCGCGTTCGTCGACGCGGTGGCGCCGGCGACCGACGGGGTGTCGGTGGCCGCGTCGCGCAAGGTGATCGCGGTCGACTTCTTGTTCTCGGGCGACGACCCGTCGGATCCCGGCGCGTGGGACGACCAGGGTCACGGCTCACTCGTCGCCGGGATCATCGCCGGGGACGACGGCGCGGACGGGGTGATCGGCCAGCTCGACGGGCTCGCCCCAGGGGCGAAGCTGGTGGTGCAGGACGCCGGGTTCGCGGTCGACGACTGCGCCGACCTGCCGGCGCTGGGCTGCCCGGTGGTCGACCTGGTGCCGCTGTTCGAGCAGGCGTACGCCCAGGGTGCGCGGGTGCACAACGACTCGTGGGGTGACCAGGAGAACGCCGCGCAGACCAACGTGTACACCGACGGCTCGGCTGACGCCGACCAGGTGAGCTGGGACCACCCCGACTACCTCCTGGTGTTCGCGTCGGGCAACGAGGGCCTGCCGTACACGGTGTTCTCGCCGAGCAACGCGAAGAACACGCTGTCGGTGGGCGCCACGGACTACGGGCCGGCCGCCGACGAGCTCGCGTACTTCACCTCGGGCGGCCCCACGAGCGACGGGCGGATCAAGCCGGACCTGGTGATGCCCGGCATCGCCGAGGGCCCGGCCACCGACTTCGACGTGACGACCGGCGCGTGTGGCGGGACCGCGGCGGGAGGCACCTCGCTCGCGTCGCCCGCGGCGGCGGGGCTCGCGCTGATCGTGCGCCAGTACTTCGAGGACGGGTGGTACCCGAGCGCCGCGGCGAACCCCTCCGACGGGTGGTCACCCACCTCGGCGCTGGTGAAGGCGGCGCTGCTCGCCTCGACCCAGCCGGTGAACGGGGGGTTCGAGTCGACCGGCTTCGGCCGGCCGCAGCTCGACACGGTGCTCCCGCTCGACCCGGGCGGGGCCCGGGCGCTGATCGCGGTCGACGAAGGGGCGGGGTTCGTCGGCGGAGAGGCGCCACACACCACGTCGTTCACGGTGAACACCCCGGGTGAGCCCCTGGTGGTGGTGCTCACCTGGCGCGATCCTCCGGGGAACCCGCTCGCCGTGACCCAGCTGGTCAACGACCTCGACCTGGTGGTGCGCGGCCCCGGAGACGACTGGGTCGGCAACCACCTCGACGGGTTCTGGTCCGCGCCGGACGGCGAGCCGGACCGGCTGAACAACGTCGAGGTGGTGCGGATCGAATCGCCCGCGGTCGGCGCGTGGACCGTGGAGGTCACCCCGCACCAGGTGGCGGTGGGGCCGCAGCCGTTCGCGCTGGTGGTGAGCGGCGGGTTCGGGGCGCCGCCGGACACCGGCGCGCCGCTCGACACCGCGGTGCCCGAGGACTCCGGCGCCACGGTCGACACCGTGGACACGGTCGACACCGACACCCCGCCGAGCACCACCGGCGAGTCGGCCGACACCGGCGCGAAGCCCACCGACGACGGCTGCGGATGCGCCGGGGGGCCGACGGGCTCGGTCGGGGGCGCGGTCCTGAGCCTTGCCCTGATCGCGGCGGGTCGACGCAGGTTACCCGAGGGGAGGGGAGTCGTTCGCCGATGAGCTGGTTCTCCGAGTGGTTGTCGAAGCTCGGCCGCACAGATTCGACGGAGGGCGAGCCCGCGGGCCTGCGCGACAAGGTGTCCGCGGCGGCGGCCGACGCAGCGGCGCGCGCAGCCGCCACCGCGGCGAAGGCGTCGGCGCAGAAGGTGCTGTCCGGGGTGGCCGAGTCGTTCGTGGGGTTCGCCGAGCGCGAGCTCGAGCGGGCGACCGCGGAGCGGGGAGCCGGCGAACCGCGCGAGCCTGGAGAACAGCCCCCGTCCGAGCCGGCGGTCGAGGTGCCGCGGCCTCCGACCGCGAGCGAGCGCGAGGCGAGCGCTCGCGCGCAGCTCGAGCGGCTGAAGGCCGAGCGGGGACGGAGCTGAACGGTGGGGTGTTCGGGCACCGGCGAGCCGCGGGTTAAGGATCGGGCCGATGGCGTTCCTGCACCCGATCCTCGGCACGTTCACCCTGCTCCTGTCGATCGTCGTGATGTCGCGCGGGCTCGGCGCGCGCAGCGGCACGAAGTCCGCGACCGGCGCGCGGCGGTTCCACAAGCGGTGGGCCCCGTTCGCCTTGGGCGCGATGGTGCTGTCCGGGCTCACCGGGATGGCCAGCACCTGGCTGCTGCGCGACGACCTGACCCTCGGCGAGACCTGGCACCTGGTGGTGGGGTGGGTCGCGATCGGGGTGATGGGCGCGGCGGGCCTGGCGACCCGCGCGTTCACCCGCAGTCCCCAGCTGCGCACCGTCCACCCCGTGTTCGGGGTGGTGTCGGTGGTGTTGGGGATCCTGCAGGGGATCTTGGGGATCGAGCTCTTGCCGTAGGGTCAGGCGCCGCGCAGCGCGACCTTGTCGATCTTGCCGCTCGCGGTCCGCGGCAGCGGGCCCACCACGATCCGCTTCGGCTGCTTGTACCGCGCCAGCCGGTCCTGCAGGAACGTGGACAGGGCCTGGGGATCGACCGCGGCGCCGGGCTGGAGCTCGACGAACGCGTGCCCGACCTCGCCCCACTTCGCGTCGGGCATCCCGACCACCGCCGCCAACGCGACCGCCGGGTGCTGCACGATCGCGGCCTCGACCTCGGCCGGGTACACGTTCTCCCCGCCCGAGATGAACATCTCCTTGATCCGTCCGCGCACCGTCACGAACCCGTCCGCGTCTCGGGACACCACGTCGCCGGTGTGGAACCAGCCCTGGTCGTCGATCGACCGGGCGGAGGCCTCGGGGTCGTCGAGGTACCCGCCGCACACCACCGGCCCGGCGAGCCACAGCTCTCCGGGCTCCCCGGTCGGCACCTCCGCGCCGCTCTGGTCGACCACCTTGACCCGGATGTGGTGGATCGGCAGCCCGACCGACCCGAGCTTCTCGCGCACCCGCGCCGCCGGCATCGAGAAGCAGTTCGGGCCCACCTCGGTCATCCCGAACCCTTGGCGCAGCGGGATCCCGCGGTCGAGGTACCGCTCGAGCAGCGGCAGCGGCAGCGGGGCCCCGCCACACAGCGCGTCGCGCACCGAGGACAGGTCGGCCGAGCCGAACCCGGGGTGGTCCGCGAGCATCTGGTAGATGGTGGGCACGCCCATCAACAGCGTGATCCGCTCGCGCGCGATCCCGTCGAACGTCGCGTCGCAGTCGACCGCGGTCGCGAGCACCACCCGTCCTCCGCGGTGAAACAGCGGCGTGGACAGGCAGTTCATCCCGCCGGTGTGGAACAGGGGGGTGAACGTGAGCGTCGCGTCGTCGGTGCGGAGGTCACACGCGAGCTCGGTGTTCACCGCGTTGTGCAACATCATCCCGTGGGTGAGCAGCGCCCCCTTCGGTCGGCCGGTCGAGCCGGAGGTGTACATCAGCTGCCACGGGGCGTCCGCGCTGGTCCCGGGCCCGGAGTACCGGCGGTCGCCCGGGTCGGCGTCCAACGGGATCACCTGGCGGGCGCGGGACAGGTTCGCCGCGTCGGCCAGCACCACCCGGGGGGTCGAGTGCCCGACCTGCCAGTCGAGCTCGCCCTGTGACAGGCGCCAGTTCACCGGGAACAACACCGCGCCGAGCTCGGCGCATGCGAACAGGACCGCGAACGTCTCGCCGCGGTTCGCGGCCAGCACCGCCACCCGGTCGCCCGCGACCACGCCGCGATCGCGGAGGAACGCGGCCCACCGCAGGCTGTCGTCGTACAGCCGCCCGTAGGTCCACCGCCGGCCGGTCCCCAGGTCGACCAGCGCCTCGGCGTCGGGCCGGAACCGGGCGTGGGCCGCGAGCCAGTTCGACGTCTGTTGGCGCGTCATGGGGACACCTCTCGAAAAAACTGGTTCAAGGTTGGATAGAACTGACTCGGGCCGTATCCGCCCACCACGACCCCGATGTGGCCCGACGGCACCACCTCGAGCCGGGCGCCGTCGATCGCGTCGGCGAGCGGGGTCACCGACGCCAGCGGCGACACGAAGTCGCGGTCACACGCCACCACCAGGGTCGGCACGTGGATCGAGCCGAGATCGACCCGCTCGCCGCGGATCTCCCACGCGCCTGCCAGCAGGCGATCCTGTTGGTATCCACACCGCACGAACTCGCGCGCGAACGCGCTCGGCAGCGGGACGTTCTCCTCGAGCCACCGCTCGCGCGCGAGGGTGCGCCGCAGGGTGGCGGCGTCCCGGCTGGCGTCGTCGATCGCGCCGTACTTCGTGACCGCGCCCACCGGGTCGAGCAGCTGGAACGCGGGCCGCATCACCTCGACCGGCACCAGGGTGCCCGCGGGGAACGCGCGATCCACGTCGAGCCCGGCGACCAGATCGCGGAACCGGCCCGCCGCGGCGAACGCGGCCGGCGCGCCGAGGGTGGACAGCGACAACACCCGGGCGGGGCGCAGCGCGGTGTACATCGCGCACAACGTGCCGCCCATACACCACCCGAACAGGTGGACGCCCCGCGCCCGAGTTCGGCGCGCGACCCGGCGGACGACCGCGTCGAGCAGGGTGAGCAGGGCGTACCCCACGTCCTCGTCGGCGTCCTCCTCTCCGGGGGTTCCCCAGTCGACCAGGTACACGTCGTGCCCGAGCGCGGCGAGCCCGGCGACCAGTGAGCGCTCCGGCTCCAGATCGCAGATCGCCGCGCGGTTGATCATCGACGGCACGATCACCACCGGCGCGCTCGCGGGCATGCCGTGGGCCGGCGGGTAGTGGCGCACGCACAACTTGTCGTGGGTGTACACCACCACGTGCGGGGTGACCCCGATCGCGGGCCGGGGGGCGACCTGGTGCACCCACCAGCCGCGCTGGATCTTCAGCCACGGCAGCAGCTCGTCCACCTCAGCGCTTCCGAGGGGCGGGCTTGGCGGGCGGCGCCGACAGCCGCGCCAGCCCTGCGTCGATCGCGTCGAGCCGCTGGTCGAGCATCAGCCGGACCTCGGCCGCGTCGATCCGGGCCCGCAGCGCCTCCTTCTCGATCCGATCGAGGCGCTCGGTCAGGTCGGCGACGGTGTCCTCGAGCCCGACCAGGCGGTCCTCGAGCAGGCTCGCGATGTGCGCGACCCGCACCAGGTCTCGCTTCGACGGGAGGTGCCACGCGTCGAGCGTGCGGTCGACGCCCTCCTGCACCTGCTGCGCGACCTGGCTCCGGCCGGCCATCGCGTCGCCCATCCCGCGCACGAACGCCGGGTCGTCGAGCACGGTGTTCCACCAGGCCGCCACCGACCGCTCCCACTCGCGAAACCCGTCCGGTCCGTCGTTGCCCACCGCGGCCTCCGTCTCGCGAAGGTACCCCGGTTGCTGCGAAGCGTCAACGAATTGCTGCGTTACAGCATGCGACGGGAGTGCCGGGCGAACCGGAGGTGGGCGACCAGCAGCACCCAGCCCCACCCGGGCGCGCCCCCGCCGCACCCGCAGCCTCCTGGGGGCGGTGGGGGGGCGATCCACGCGCCGCCTGCGCTCGCGGGGTCCGGGTCGATCG
>JBEBJC010000529.1:0-5894 GCA_040080105.1 Myxococcota bacterium | reverse complement strand
GGTGTTCGACGGCAACGACGCGGCCGAGGTCGCCGCGATCGCGCCACCGTCGGTGCCGGTGTGGTTCCCGCTCAGCACCACGCCGTCGAGGGTGAGCTCCCCGGCGAGCACCTGCACCGCCCCGCCGTCGGCGGGGGAGTCACCGCCGGACAGTGTGAGGTCGCGCAGCGTGAGGCTCGCGCCGTCGACCAGGAACTGGCGCGCCCCGGCGGGCGCCACCAGCGTGACATCGGCCGCGGCCCCGGTCCGGCCCACGATCGTCACCGCCCCCGCGGTCCAGCTCACCGCCACGTCGGCGTAGGTGCCGGGCTCGAGGACCAGGGTGCGGCACACGGTGTCGAGCGCGAGCAGCCCGTTCTCCACCGTGTCGAGCGGGTCGAGGTCGGTGCCGGTGCCGTACGGGTTGCCCGCGGGCGACACCGCGATCGGGTACGCGTTGGGATCGGTGTCGTCGCAGTCTCCCGCGGCCGAGCACAACGTGTGGCCGTCCAGGTCCTCGTCGACGTTGTCGTTGCCGCCGTCGCAGTCGTTGTCGACCCCGTCGCAGATCTCGACCCGCCCCGGGTTCACGTTCGGCAGGTCATCGTCGCAGTCACCGTCGCAGATCGAGTACCCGTCGGAGTCCTGATCGTCGTTGTCCGGGATCAGGGTGTCGCAGTCGTTGTCCTCGCCGTCGCAGATCTCCTCCGCGCCGGGGTGGACCTGGCCGTTGCCGTCGTCGCAGTCGAGGTCGCACACCCGGTACCCGTCGGAGTCGTCGTCGGCCTCTTCGGGCGGGGTCACCCCGTTGCAGTCGGTGTCCTGACCGTCGCAGATCTCCTGCGCGCCCGGGTACTGCGAGGCGTCGCCGTCGTCGCAGTCGCCGTCTGCGGCGGAGAAGCCGTCCTGGTCGTAGTCGTCGGCCGAGGGGCCGCCCTCGCCGGACAGGGCCACGTAGAACGAGCCCTCGTCGAGGTCGGTGCGCACCTGCACCTGGCCGGTGAGCAGCGCGCCGATCTCCTCGGGCCGGAACGACACCCCGAGGGTGACCGACTCCCCCCCGGCGACGAGGTCGACCCCGCGCCGGTCGACGGTCCACAGATCGGGGTCCCCTTCGGTGACGCTCACGCTCAGCACGGCCACGTCGGTCCCGCCGCCGTTGGTGAGCGTCACTTCGAGGGTGCTCGCGCCGCCGACCGGCACGACGCCGAAGTCGAGGGCGGCCGGGGTGACCTCGAGCGTGCCGGGGCCGTCGATCTCCTTCGGGGTGCACCCGATCACCACCAGCAGCGCCACGCTTCCGAGACCACGCATGTCGATCGCCTCACGCTCCGCGCCGCAGCGCTGGGGCCCGCGGGCAGTATACCGTACGGGCCCGGGTCACTCGCACCGAAAACGGACGTGCAGGTGATCCCGGTGGTTGGGCGCCGGACGCACGATCCCGTGCGCCGCGAACCTCCGGGATGCCGGTCCCGACGGAAAAATTCTCTCGACCTCGTCCACGGTGAGCAAATCGTCGTCGAGCAGGTAGTCGCGCAGGGTCAGGTCCTGGTCGAGCAGGATGTGGCGGACCCGCCCGGTGGACAAGAACCCGTCGATCAACGTCCAGGTCCGCGCCGCGTCCAGCGTGTCCGGATCGGCGGGGACGAACCCGGTGAGGGGCTGCTCGCCGTCGGCGAAGTACAGCCCCACGTCGACCGACCGGCCGTCGTCGTGGGTGCGGTGGGGGGGCAGCGGGCCCCCGCGGCGGGTCGACAGGTCGCCGACGAACACCGGGTCGGCGTCGGGGAACGCGAGGGCCACCCGGGCCGTCGCTCCCTGAATCGCGTCGATCAGCGCCGCGGTGCCCCACGACCGCGCGGGGTCGTTGCGTTGGTACAGGCCGGGCCGCGCCGGGAGCTGCACCAGCCGGTACGGGTACAGGTCCTCGCAGTCGGGCAGCTCGGGCCAGTCGAGGTCTTCACCCTCCGCGTCGCCCGCGGGCTCGTCCCAGGGCAACAGTCGGGGGGCAGCAGCAGCGTCGAGCGCGATCCACCAACACCACATGGAGGCTCCGTGTCTGGTGGGAACCTACAGGGCACCGGCCCGGCGAGCAGGTACAGACGCGTGTCGCGACGGATACGCGGCGGGTACGCCGGGGGCCGGCTTCATCGAGGGTACAGCCGCTACGACCCTGCTCCGGCCTGGGTCATCGACCGCGGCGCACCGGGTTTCGGCGGGTCACGTCAGGTGCACGGGGGAACCGGCTCCGAGCCGCCGCCGAGCAGGTTGGACAGCTGCGTCCGCTCGCGATCCCAGAAGCACAGGGTGTCGGCCTTCGACAGGTACCCCGACTGGTACAGGGTGGCGTTCGCGTCCTCCATCTGCAGGATCCGCTCGCCGCCGGGCCACCACAGGCGGGCGTGGCGCCGGGCGACCACCTCGGCGGCCTCGGCCCGGAGCCCGTCGGCGGCCGCGAGCTCGGTCGGGTCGCCGGACAGCGCGCCGGCGTAGATCCGCGCGACGAACCGGGCCCGCAACGCGTCGATCGCGAAGCCGTCGCGGGCCTCGTCGAACACCGGGTCGTCGACGCCGAGCGGCTCGATCTCGTCGTACAACGCGTCGGTGGCGTCGGCCATCGCGTCGAGGTCGACCACCACCTGCGCGAGCGCTGCCCGCGCGTCGGCGGACAGCGCGCCGACCTCGTCGAGCTGCGGTCGGTCGGGCTGCGAGTGGATGTCGAGCACGTCGTCGCCGAGGTCGATCACCGCGTCGCGGCCGGCGAGGTACGCGGCGAGGCGCTGGCCCATCAGCGCGTCGTGCTGCAGCTCTGCGAGCGCGATGGTCGCGGAGGCGAGCGCCTGCCCGGGATCCCCCCACCCCGAGTACACCTCGCGGATCGCGTCGCCCCACTGCTCGGGGCGGTGGTGCGCCATCCGCAGCGTGGTCACGTCGTTGAGCCAGTACCCCCACTCCCAGCCCGAGCTGAACAACACGTGGTCCTGCAGGGGCGCGCCGCCCGTCTGGGCGACGTGTTCGGCGACCTGATCGAGGTCGACGAACCGCGACCGCACGTACAGGGGCAGGTAGGTGGGGACCGACACGTCGAACGCGACCCAGTACGCCGACTCCGGGTGGTACCCGACGGGCTCGCCCGCGTCGAGGGCGTCGAGCAGGAACGCGCGGTGCTCGTCGAACCCGTCGAGTTCGTAGGCGCCGCCGGCGTCCTCGAACAGGTCGTAGTACATCACGGTGTGCACGCGGGGCAGGGCGTCGACGAACTGGGCGAGGAAGTAGTAGCCCATCTCCTCCCCTTGCCAGGTGACCCGCAGGTCCCCGTCGACATGGATCGTCGTGGCCACGTCCACCCCTGGGCTCGCGGCCCGCATCCGCTCCACCGCCAGGTCGGCGGCGGCGAGGAACGCGGCGGGCTCCTCACCGAAGAACTCGCCGAACGACAGGTCGTACTCGTCGGCGCCGACCGGGGCGACCGCCGCCAGCCGCGCGTCGATCGTCACGGCGTCGGGGGTCTCGGCGCCGAGATCGAACGCGTGCTGCACGTTCGCCCCGGAGAACAGCTGCAGCCCGAGCCCGACCGTGACCCCGCGCGCGTGGGCGTAGTCCACGATCGCGCGGGTGTGCTCCTGCCACGGCCCGGTCGACGAGGAATCGCGCAGCACCTGGTCGAGCATCGGCCACTGCAGGTGGTTGCCGCGGTTCTTCACCACCCAATCGATCACCCGCCGCGCCCGGTCCAGGCCGTCCGCCGAGGGCTCCCACAGGTCGTAGTACCCCTCGATCGGGTGCAGCGTGTGCAGGTGCAGCCCGTTGCGGGCCACGTCGGGGACGACCTCGTCGCCCCAGCCGTCTTCGCGTGGGTCGAGCTCGACCGGGAATCGGGTGTACGACGGGTGCACCCAGCGGAACCCGGCGGACTCGAGCACGTCGGCGGCGCCGAACTGCTGCCCCAGGAGATCGCCGCCGTCGACCCGCCACCCGCGGCCTTCGCGACGGACCCGGTACGCCCCGGGGCCGAGCGCCGGATCGGTGTGCAGGGTGACGTGGCGGCCGCGCCCGACGGGCTCGCCCACCGCCACCGACAGACCCGGGTGGCCGGTGAACGTGGCGAAGTCGGTGAACACCTCGGCCGCGTCGGGCTCCGGGTGCAGCGTGAGCCGCGTGGAAGTGTCCGTGCACCCGGCGAGCCACCACATCGTCCGATCCTCCGGGCTCACCGCGCGGGAGCGGTGCCCGGGCGAGGCTACTCCGGAACGCCGCGCGGGGCGACCTTCGGAGGTGGTCAGAGGCTGCCCCGCCGGGCCCCCGGAAACGCGTCTGTCGACGCGAGGCGGGTGCGGAGACCGGGCGGGGCGCCAGAGACCGTTACAGCTCGATCGCGGTGCCCTCGGACACCCAGATCAGCTCGCTGACCCACTTGCCACCGACCTGCCGCTGCAGCAGGTGCTTGCCGGTGGCGATGTCGACCGACCCGCCCGCCTCGATCGGGCGGCCGGACAGGTACGCGGTGCCGGTGCCGGTGACGTCGATCCGCACCACGTTGACCACGCCGCTCTTCAGCAGGGCCTTGTGCAGCTTCGCGTACTCGGGGCCGAGCTCGGACGCGGGCTTGGCGTACGGATCGACGATCATCGCCTGCACCGCGTTGGCGGTGGCGGCGGCGGCGTTGCCGTCGACCAGCTGCACCAGGCTCGCGGTCTCGTACAGGGTCGACAGCTCCCGCGACGAGATCGGGGCGGACAGGCGCGCCAGTGAAGCGTCGGCGTCGCCGAGCAGCTTCATCGCGCTGTCGACCTCGGCGTCCTGGAACGCGGCGAGCGCGTCGGACACCATGCCGGCGATCGGCGTCGGCTGCCACCCGTCGGACGTGCCGGAGTCCTTCGCCGGCTTGTCGGCCTTCGGCTCCTTCTCGGGCTTCGGGGCGTCGCCGCCCTTGTCGGCGCCCTTGTCGCCCTTGCCCACGTCCGCCACCGCCACCGCCTCGGTCGGCGGCTCGGTGGCGGCCAGGCCCTGGGGGATCCCGGTGAGCAGGTCCTGGCTCGCCGCGACCAGGTTCTCGATCCGCTTCGGGGTGGCGCCCACCGCCTTGATGTTGTTCGCGAGCGTCTTCGCGATCTTCGGCAGCTGCAGCGGGTTGAGGCCCGACTCGGTGAGCAGCGACGGGTTCAGCTGGCCCGGGAACGCCTGGCACGCGGCCACCAGCTCCTGCACCTGCGGCGGGAGCTGGGCGAGATCGTTCGGGATCGCCGCGAGGTCGGTCGCGGCGAGGTTCACCGCCTCGAGCATCGCCTTCGCCTCGTCGGCGCCTGCGCCGCCCAGCGTCAGGTACGGCTTGCCGTCGCGCATCTCCACCGCGATCGGGCCGCCCGCCTTCTGCTTGAGCTCCCACATCGTCATCCGGATCGGGGTGCCCTCGGTGAGGCCGACCGACACCGCGATCTTGTCCTGCGACCCCAGGATCCGCCCCTGCACCGAGTCGAGCGTGTCGTGGATCGCCTTCGCCTTCATGAACACCGAGTCGAACGCGGCGATGCCGGTCTCGGCGATCACCGGCAGCTCGGCTTCGCGGAGCTCGGCGAGCGCGTCGGCCGACTCGGTGCCGGCCAACGCCGGCGTCGAGAGCGCCATGGCAAGGGCAAGGATCAGGGTTCGCATGGTCGGTTTCCTCGTGGCGTAGTCCCGCGGTCCGCCGCTGGGGCGGTCACACGCGGAGGGAAGGGGTGGCCGGTCACCCGGCCGGGGGTCAGTCGCAGGCGACCTTGACGACCTTCTTGCCGTCGACGCCGAAGCAGAACCGGGTGTCGGAGCCGGCGTCGATGGTGAACGAGCCGGTGGACTTGCCCGCCTCGAGCACGAGCTGGTGCGTCTCGCGCTCGACCTCGATCTTCGCCGGGGTGCGGCCGCGATCGGTGCCGTCG
>JBEBJC010000528.1:0-5913 GCA_040080105.1 Myxococcota bacterium | reverse complement strand
GTTCGCGGTGGGGGCGCCGCAGGCGGGGCCGGCGGTGCAGCTCGATCTGTTGTGCCGGCACGCCGAGATCGTGGCGCTGCACCGGCCGTACGAGGAGGGGTGCGCGCTGCTGTCCCGGGCGGTCGGGCTGGCGCAGGAGCAAGGGTGGGCCGCTCAGGTCGTGCAGCTGCGGGCTCGCTGGGCGCTGATGGCGTTCGGCTCCGAGGCGCCGCCGGCGGCGCGCGCGGCGGTGGCGGAGGCGGAGGCCGGGCTGGCTGTGCTGCCCCCCGCCGAACGGGGCGCGGCGGAGATCGAGGTCTGGCTCGCGCGCGCCCGCCTCGATCAGCACGACGGGCGCTTCGACGAGGCGATCGCCGGCCTACAGCGGGTCCAGCAGCGGACCGCCGGGCCCGATCCGACGGCCGCCGCCGGGGCAGTGGTGCTGATCGCCGCGTGCCACGCGGTCCGGGGCGACCTGCCGGCGGCGGTGCGCACGATGGACGACGCGATCGCCCTCGCTTCCCGGGCAGGCCTGCCTTCGGTGGGGCTGATCTACCGCGACCACCGCCTGTGCTGGCTGCTGCCCGATCGGGCGCGGGCCGATCGCACGGTCGCGGAGCTGGAGGTGTTGGAGCGCGACGCGATGTCAGCCGGGTTGGTGCCCGTGTCCGCCTCGTCGCGGCTGTCGCGCGGGATCCTGGCGCTCGCAGCCGGCGACGCGGACCAGGCGCTCCTGCTCCTCGGCTCGAGCCGCGCCCTGCTGGAGGTGGTCGGACGTCCGAACATGGCCGCCGACGCCGAGGGCCTGCTCGGGCTGCACGCGCACGAGCAGGGGAGGACGATCGAGGCGTTGGGCCACTACCAACGCGCGGCCTCCCGTCGCGCGCTGTGGCGTCCGCTGGTGGCGCTGCTCGGAGGGGGCCCCTGGCCGGACCCCGACGTCTCCGATGTGCGGACCGCCGCGATCACCAAGGCCTGCCGCGACCCCGGCGGACCACGCGCGCCGGCGTTCTACACGGTCGGGTGGTGGCCGGCGCTGGACCGGGTCTTGAGCCGCTGATCACAGGCCGCCCCACATCTGCTCCACGTACCGTTGGTACTCCTCGGTCCCCGGGAGGTAGCCGAGCGACTCGGCCTGCCGCTCCCACCAGGCGCGATCCTCCGACGAGACCGCCTCGAACGGCGCCTCGGCGTACGGGTCGGTGGGCTTCGGCTGCTCCGGCGCGGGCAGCTCGGCCACCGCTACGCTCTCGCCGCCTCCCGCCCGGTCCTCGGCGAAGTCGTACACGGGCGAGTCGGCGAACGACAGGGCCTCGCCACCGGCGGCGTCGATCAGCTCCTGGGGTGGCTCCTCGCCCGGGTGCTCCGTCGGCCACCGCATCAGCTCGTTGTACGCGACGGACTGCACCGAGGCCAGCGGGTCGTCGCTGCTGTAGTCGCGGATCACCCACAGGGAGTCCCCGTCGGTCTCCAGCGCGGCCATCAGCCAGTCCCCGAGGGCCTCCATCTGCTGCGCGTCGTACGTCAGCGGCGGGACGTTGACCGTCGGGTCGGTCAGCGCCGCTCGGCTCGCCCGCACCACCTCGTCCCAGTTGGTGATGTCGGCGTCGAGCAGGTTGTTCGACACCACGAGCTGCAAGGTGAACGCGCCGTCGTCGCGAGCGGCGATGTCGGCCATCCCGGTGAACAGGGTTCGCGCGTCGATCCCCTGGTCCTGGGCGACGAGGGCGAGCATCGGACCGGCGCCGACCCAGTCCTCGTCGACGTTGCGCAGCTCGTGCGCCATCGTCTGGCTGACGGCGGGATCGAGCCCGTAGGTCGCGAGCGCGGCCTCCCACGCGCTCTCGGTCGCGAGCTCGTACCGCTCCTCCGCGCTGGTCTCGCGCACGAACAGCCCCGCGATCAGCTGCACCGTGCTGCCCAGCGCCAGCCCCACCGCCGCGCCCGGCGGCCCGGCGACCGCCGCCCCGATCCCCGTCCCGAGCGCAGGCAGAGCGGCGAGCGTGGCCCGCTGGTAGTCCCCCTTCTCGATCCACGCGGCGGTCTCGAGGATCGACACCCCGGCGGCGAGCACCACCGAAGCCCGGCCGAGCTTGCTGGCGACCGAGCCCGCTCCGGCCCACTGAGATTTGGCGGGTCCGAGCGACAGCAGGCTCTGGCCGGCGGTGGTCGCGCCGAGCGTGATGTCGAGCACATCCTTGTAGCTCGGGTCGCGGGTCAGCTGGGTCAACGAGCCGATCAGGCCCGCGGCGTCGCCGAGCGCGCCCGCCCAGTCGGAGGCCACGCCGGCGAACTTGCCGAGTTCGCTGTCCCCTTGGCCGGCGACGAGCCACTTGAGGCCGGCGGCCTCTTCGGTGGCCCTGGTGGAAAGGCGATTCGCCCAGTTGAGGTTCTCGTACGCCGCCGCGCCGACCACGAACGCGAGCGACTCGGCCATCGCGTCGAGGGAGGCGAGGCGGGTGGTGCTGGCCTCCACGTTGTCGAACATCGTGGTGGTGTTCTTCACCACCAGCTCGAACACCTCCTGGTCGGTCATCTCCGGCTTCAGCTGGGCCCGCACACCGAGCAGGTGCGCGGCCGCCGCGTCGGCGACCTCGCGGTAGTCGGTGTCGTCCGCTTCGAGCTCGCCCTGGAGCACTCCCCAGGACTTCAACACCCGCGCCATCCCGTCGAGGTCGAAGTCCGCGACCTGGTCTCCGTCGAAGCTGCCCATCGCGTAGGTCTGCTGGGCGTCGACGGAGGCCGCGTCGAGGACGCGGGACATCTGGTCGTCCCAGCCGTACACCACCTCCTCATCCTCCGGGACGCCGAGCTCCGTGCGCTGGCGCTCGCGGAACCGCTCGGCGCGCGCCACCGCGGAGGTCAGGAACGTTTCGTGTCCCTCGGCCTCCTGCAGCATCGCGAACGTGAGCAGCTCGGCCCCGGTGGAGCCCTGGACCCACTCCCCGCTCTCGTCGCGCTCCAGCCCGCGGCCGAGTGAGGTCACCTGGTACAGCGCTCGGTCCACCGCGCTCTCCGGCCCGTCGACCGCGTACCCGCGCCGCTCGTAGTCCGGAGCCATCGCGTCGGAGTCCCGCGACGCCACGTCGTCGGTGATGACGCGCATCTGGTCGTTGTCGCCCCACTCGTCCGCCGCCAGCGACACCCCGGGCAGGAGGGTCCCGTACCTCGCCTGTAGCTCCGCCAGCCGCTCGTACACCTCGAGGTGCTCGTCGCGGTACGCGTTCTCGCCGGCGGTGATCGCCTCTCCGCCGAGCAGCGGGCCGTTCTGCAGGACCCAGTTCTGGATCTGGGCTTCGGTGAGGTCGAACTCCGCCAGCGCCGCCTCGTAGTCCTCCATCACCCGGTGGATCCCGAGCTCGGTCGCGCCGGCCGCGTAGCTCGCCACCTCGGCGTGGCCCTGGTCGTACAGCTCCTCGGTGAGCGAGGCGCCGAACATCGCCCCGTGCCCGTCGACGATCGCCTGCTCGAGGCCGCGGTCGAACTCGCTGCCGTCCCCGTCGGAGGTGTACACCCCGGCGGCGACGTGCTTGGCGACGACCTCGGTGAGCAGCTCGATGTCCTCGCGCCCGAGCGACTCCCCGGCGCGGGTCAGGTTCGCCACCGCCTCGCGGGTCTCCTCCATCGACAGCGGGCCGAGGTTGTCGGCGACGATGCCGACCTCGTCGGTGACCTGCGCCATCACCCGTCCGCGCAGGTGGGGGGGTAGCTGCTCGAGCTGTTCCGCCAGCACGTCGGTGGCCTGGACGGTGGCCTCGTCGCGCTCCTGCCCGTCCTCCTCCGACACCCGACCGGCGGCCTGTTCGATCTCCAACACCGCGTCGAACACGACCATCGCGTCGACGATCGCCTGGTCCAACGCTCGAGGGAACCCGGCGGCCAGGCCGTCGATCTCGGCGAGCAGCTGGTCGCCGAGCAGAGTCACCGCGTCGCGGCGCTCGGTGGCCAGCTCCACCACCGCCGACCTGCGACGCTCCCCCTCGAGCTGCAGCTCCTGAACCGCGTAGCTGCTCCACTCGGTCACCGAAGCCACCCCCGCCTCGCGCACCTCGACGATCCCGGCGGCGGTGGTGTCGACGACCAGGTCCACCTGCGCCTGCGCCTGGACGTCGAGGTCGGCCAGCGCGGTGTGCACGTCCGTCACCACCTGCTCGATCGCCTGCTCGGCCGAGGCTGCGGCTGCTTCGCCCTCGGCCAGCGCCGCGTCGCGGGCCTCGTTCAGCGTGACCGTCGCCTCCTGCACCGTGGTGGTGATGTCGGCGCAGATCCCGTCGACGAGCTGGTTCAGCTCCTCCAGCGACCGCCCCTCGAGGTCGGTCAGCAGCGCCTCTCCTTCGGCGACCTTCGCGTCGATCGCCTCCAGCGCCTCGGAGCGCGCCGACTCCAACGTGGCGAGCGCCTCCTCCTCCAGGCGGACCAGCTCGACGTTCGCCGCCTGCACCGCCGCGTCGAGGGCCACCGCGGACGTCTCGACCGCGGCGTCGATCTCGCCGTGCAGCGAGGTCCGCTCGGTCTCGAGCTGCGCCAGCCCGGCGTCGGCGCGGACGTCGATCTCGGCGGACGCGGTGTCGCTGCGGGCCTGCAGGCCGGACACCAGGTCGTCGGTGCGCGCGTCGATCCCCTGCGCCTCCACGTTGCCCTGGGCCCGGATCTCGCGCGCGTCCTGCATCGCCTGGCCGCTGACCTGTGCTGCCTTGGCGCGCCCCTCGCCGCGGAGCTGCGACGCCTGGCGCTGCCCCTCCGCCCGGGCAGCCAGCGCACGCTCCTTGTTCCTGGCGAGGTACTTCGCGCCTTCCTCTGGGGTCATCCCGGCGGGCGCGCGGGTGGAGAACTGGTCGGCGCGCGCCACGGCGGCGGCGAGGGCCTTGTCGGCCTCGGCGTTCGCGCGCTCGACGATCACCTTGGACGCCTGGATCCCGGCGTCGACGGTCCGGTCGGCCTCGGACTCGGCGGTGGCCTTCACCGCCTCGCGCTGGGTGCTCCCCTCGACCTCGATCCGTTGCTTCTCGGTGGAGGTCGCGTCGACCAGCGCGTCGGCCTCGGTGTGGCGCACCTCGTCGATCCGGGTGATCCCCTGGTCGAGGATCGCGTTCACGTCGGTCCGGCGCTGCTCGGTGTAGTCGAGCACCGACAGGGCCGCGTCCTCGCGGCTGGTCTGCAGCTCGAGCCGCCAGGCCTCGAACTGGGTCGTCAGGTCGGAGCTCGCGGAGGTGAACGCCTGCTCGAGCTCGGTCCGCTGCTGCTCGGCGGTGTCGGTCAGCTGGACCCGCAGCTCGTCGACGGTGAGGAGGACGCGCTCGCTCGCGACCGTCTTCTGCTCGGTGGTGCGGGTGAGCACGCGCTCGCCTTCGGACTGCGCGGTCGACAGGCCGACGTCGGTGGCGGAGCGCAGCTGCAGCGCCGAGCTGTCTCGCGAGCGCTGGACCTCGAGCCGCTCCTCCGTGCCTTGGGCCGTGGCCTGGGTGCGGCCGCGTTCGGCGGCCTCGGCGAGCCCGGCGATCCACGTCTCGCGGTCGGCGGTCAGGCGGGTCAGGGCGTCCTCGGAGCCGCTCCGCACGCCCGCGCGCTCCTGCTCGGCGCGGGCGTCGATCTCGGCCGCCTGGGTGTCGACCTGCTGCCCGATCGTGGTGGTGGCCGCGGCCTGCGCGGTGTCGACCCCAGCGCGGGCGGTGTTCGCGGCTCCGGTGGTGCGGGTGGTGAGCGCCTCGGCCTGCCCCGCGGCCTCCGAGGAGGCTCGGGCGGCGATGGTGCCCACCGCCGCGCCCACCTCCGGGTGGGTGGCGAAGATCGGGTGGTCGAACCCGGTGAGCTCGGCCGGCGCGGGGACCGCGGGGACCGCGGTGGGCGACAGCGGCCCGGCCACCGCCGCCGGGGCCGGAGGTGTGGGAGCGGGGGCGGTCCCGATCGGCTCGGGCATCCCCGGCGCGACGGGCG
>JBEBJC010000527.1:0-5925 GCA_040080105.1 Myxococcota bacterium | reverse complement strand
GTGCGGGAGGGGTACGTCATCGCGCCCGGCCGGCTCACGCGGTCCTCGCCGGCGCGCAGCCTGCGCGAGATCTGGGCCCGCTCCGAGGTGCCCGAGCGGGTCTGGGGCATCGGGCCCGGCCGGCTGAAGGGCCAGGCGCAGCACGCGTTCCGGAAGGGGTACAAGACGGGCCTGTCCACGTTGGGCGTCGAACGCGACGTTCGGGACTTCTTGTGCGGGCACCACCGGGGCATCGACTCCCACTACATCGAGGTCGTCGACCTCGCTCGCGACGCGGTCGCGTTGATCCCAGAGGTCGGAAAGGCAGCTCCGGTCAACGTCCGGGAGCTCAACAAGCAAGGGAGGCAGAAGTGAACAGGGTCCGTGCGTTGGGTGGACTCCTCGGGGACCGAGGCGGCGGGCGCGGGTGGAAGGACCGCGTCCCGACGGGCCGTTTAGCGGTCAGAACTGGAAGTAGATGAAGTCCGACGCCGACATCCGGTAGAAGACGAACATCGCCATCCCGAACACCGCCCACGACCCGGTCTGCAGCGGCAGGCGCCACTCGCTCCGCTCGATCCGCGGCAGCAGGTACTTCACCACGAAGTGCGACAAGATCAGCGGGGTCGCGCTCGCGATGGTCATGCCCACCACCACCTTCACCGCGATCCACTCCTCCGGAGCGCCCACGGCGAACGGGTTCTTCTGCAGGTACATCCAGATCCGCGAGGCGTGCGTCTCCCGGAACAGCAGGGAGCCCGGGATGCTGATGCAGGTGTAGTGGAACGCGATCGCGATCCACCGCCCGAACGGGATCCGCTCGGTCCAGGCGGGCAGGCGCCGGAGCACCAGGGTGTAGGCCGCGAGCCACACGCCGTGCCACAGCCCGAACAGCACGAAGTTCCACGAAGCCCCGTGCCAGAAACCCATGATCACGAACGTGACCACGGTCGCCCACACGAACCGGAACGTGGTGAGCTTCGCGCCGGACCCGAGCAGCGGCACCAGCAGGTAGTCGCGGATCCAGAACGACAGCGAGATGTGCCAGCGCTGCCAGAACTCGGGCGCCGACGCCGCGAGGTACGGTGTCTTGAAGTTCTCCGCGAGCTCGAACCCGAGCATCCGCGCGGTGCCCCGTGCGATGTCGGTGTAGCCGGAGAAGTCGGCGAAGATCTGCACCGAGAACGCGACACACGCTGCCCAAACCATCGGCCCCGACGGGTTCTCGAGCACGAAGATCTTGTCGATGTACGGGGCGATCGTGTCGGCCACCACCATCTTCTTGAACCCGCCCCACATCGCGAGGGTGAGCCCGGACAGGATCAGCTCCGGGTTCCACCGCCGGTCGCGCTCGACCTGCACGAGCAGGCTCGCCCCGCGGTTGATCGGCCCCGCCACCAGCTGCGGGAAGAACGTGACGTACACCAGGTAGTCGAGCAGGTCGGTGCGGGCCTTCAGCTCGCCGCGGTACACGTCGATCGTGTAGGACATCGTCTGGAACGTGTAGAAGCTGATGCCTACCGGCAGCAGGATCGACACCGCGTGGATCGAGTGCGGCAGCCCGAGCTGGGTCATGACCGCCGCCATGTTGTCCAGGAAGAAGTTGAAGTACTTGAAGTACGCCAACATCCCCAGGTTCACCACGAACGACCACAGCAGGATGTACGCCTTGTACCGGGCGTAGCGCTCCATCCCGATCGCGGCGAAGTAGTCGTTGATCGCCGAGATGAACAGCAGGATCAGGAACCACGGGTGCACCCACCCGTAGAACAGGCACGACGTGACCACGATCAGGGCGCCCTGGAGCTTTCGGGGGCTCCACCGCGTGGTCTTGAGCAGCGGGAGCGTCCAGTACACGGTGAACACCGTGGACATGAACCACAGGAACTCGATTTGGACGAAGTTCATTCCGCCCCGGAACTATCCGACCGGGGCGGTACCGGCACGGGGGCCAACTGGCTATGGTTGCTCGATGCGTCGTTGGGGATGGGCCGTCGGAGCGGCCGCAGTCGGGATCGTGGTCGGGGGGCTCGCGCTCGCGTGGCAGTGGCGCGGGCCGGCGCGTCCGAACGTGCTGATCGTCCTGTGGGACACGGCCCGCGCGGATCGGATGTCGGTGTACGGCTACCCGAAGCCGACCACGCCGCGCCTCGAGGCGTTCGCCGCCGAAGGCGTGGTGTACGAGAACGCCACCGCGCCCGGGATGTGGACGCTCGCGTCCCACGCGTCGATGTTCACCGGGTTGTACGAGACGAGCCACGGGGCGAAGCCCGCGTACCGCTGGCTCGACGACCGGTACACAACCCTCGCCGAGACGCTGCGGGGCTCGGGCTACGACACGTTCATGTTCTCGTCGAACCTGATCGCGAGCCCGATGACCCACCTCGACCAGGGCTTCGACACCGTCCACACGTCGTTCCCTCGAGATGGCACTCCGAACGGGCGGTACCAGAAGGACGCGCGGCAGGCCACCCGGCGAAAGGTGCTCCCGAACGACGCGAGCACCGAGCTGTCCCCGGCGTTCGCCGGCAGCAAGACCGACCTGTGGGAGAAGGCGGTGTTCAAGGACGCCGCCCCGGTCGCCCACCAGGCGTTGATCGACTGGCTCGACGAGCGCCCCGACGACAAGCCGTTCCTCGCGTACCTGAACCTGATGGAGGCGCACACGCCCCGGTTCCCGTCGCTCTCCGCGCGCGAGCGGGTGTCCGACGCGGCCACCATCGCGACCGCGCTGCGCACCGACACGTCGCTGTTCGCGGCGAACGAGTTCATCACCGGGAACCGGGAGTACACGCCCGAGGAGCTCGAGGCGATCGGAGCCACCTACGACGCCACGTTGGTCGACCTCGACGACGCCACGGGCGACCTGATCGACGATCTGCGGGCGCGCGGCGTGCTCGACGACACGGTGGTGGTCGTGGTCGCCGACCACGGGGAAGGCCTGGGTGAGCACCGGCGGCTCGAGCACCGCTGGTCGGTGTACGACGCGCTGCTGCACGTCCCGTTGATCGTCCGCTATCCGCCGGCGTTCGCGCCGGCGCGGGTCCGCGAGCGGGTCTCGACCATCGACCTGTACGCGACCCTGGTCGACCTCGCGGGCGCGACCCCGCCGGGCGCGGTGTTCTCGACCTCCCTCCGCGGTCGGACCACCTGGGACCGCCACGTGTTCTCGCAGATGCTCGATCCGTTCGCGAGCCAGCTCGAGTCGGTGCACGAAGCGCACCCCGCCGCCGATCTCCGCGAGTGGGCCAAGACCTACTGCGTGGTGTACGAGGGGATGACCAAGCTGATCTACGCGTCGGACGGCGCGCACGAGCTGTACGATCTGGCGGCCGATCCGGGGGAGCTCCGCAACCGGTACCCGGAGGGGGCGGCGCCGCTGGAGGCCGCGCTGGCCGCGTTCGAGGGCGAGCTGACGCCGTACGACCCCGCGGCTCGCGCCCCGACCGACGGGCCGAAGGGCGGGGCGAGCGCCGAGGAGCGCGAGCGGCTCCGGATCCTGGGGTACGTCCAGGACGACGAGCCGCCACGACATTCGATCGACTTCTGCGGCCCGCGCGCCGCCCAGACGAGGGAGCCCGAGCAACGATGAGTACCGAGGTCGCGCCGCGCTCGCGTAGCGTATGGGTCGCCGCTGCGGCCGTGTTGGCCGTCAGCGTCACCGCGGTCGCCGGGTGGTGGTGGCAGAGCCAACCGCACCGGCCGCCGAACGTGTTGATCATCCTGTGGGACACGACGCGGGCCGACCGGATGTCGCTGTACCGGTACGACCTCGAGACCACCCCGCGGATGGCGGCGTGGGCGAACGAGAACGGGGTGGTGTTCGAGAACGCGATCTCGCCGGACATGTGGACGGTCCCGTCCCACGCGAGCCTGTTCACCGGCCTCGCCCCCGGAACCCACGGCGCCGGGTTCGACCACCGGTGGCTCGACGACGACAAGCTCACCCTGGCAGAGTGGTTCGGCGAGCACGGGTGGGACACCTACGCGTTCTCCGCCAACCCGAACCTGTCGCCGAAGCGGGTCAACCTGCTCCAGGGGTTCGGCGAGATCGACACGTCGTGGAGCAAGGAGTGGCGCGATGCGGTCGTCAGCCACACCAAGGAAAAGCTGATCCGTCAGGACGCCTCGACCGAGATCAGCCCGAAGTTCCCCGGTCGCCAGCACAGCGTCGGGTTCTACAACGCGGGCCCGATCGCGCACGACGCGTTCGTGCAGTGGCTCGATCAGCGGCCGGCGCAGGACAAGCCGTTCTTCGTGTACCTGTCGTACATGGAGGCGCACAAGCCGCGGGTGCCGCTGCTGGAGAACCGCAGGAAGCTGGCCGACGACGACACGGTCCGTCTCGGGCTGAAGACCGATCTGTCGTTCAAGAACCAGCTGCTGTACAGCTACGACAAGCTGTCGTACACGCCGGAAGAGCTGACCGCGATCAGCCGGGTGTACGACGCCTCGCTGATCGACCTCGACAACGCCACCGCCGACCTGCTCGACGACCTGAAGGCGAGGGGGGTGCTCGACGACACGATCGTCGTGTTCACCGCCGATCACGGCGAGCAGCTCGGAGAGCACCAGCAGTTCGGGCACCGGTCCGGGATCTACCAGGCGCTGCTGCACGTGCCGCTGGTGATCGCGTACCCGAAGGGGCTCGAGCCGAAGCACGTGAAGTCCGCGGTCACGAACCTCGGCGTGTTCGACACCGTGGTCCAGCTGGCCGGCTTGCCGCGCCCGGGGACGGGGCAGGTCGAGGGGAACCTCGCCGCGCTCGAGGAGGGGGTGCGCGCGATCTTCAGCGAGACCCTGTCGATCGACAAAGAAGGGTTCGGCAAGGTGCGCAAGTTGTACCCGGACATCGGCCGCGACGTGTGGGCGAACACCTACCGGTCGGTGGTGTTCGGCAACCACAAGCTGATCGAGACCGTGAGCTACGACACGCACGAGCTCGTGCACTGCCAGCTGTTCGACCTCGACGCCGACCCGATGGAGACCAAGGACCTGTTCGCCGAGCGCGCGGAGGTGTCGCGCGACCTGATCGCGCGGGCCGAGGCGTGGAAGGCGGCGCAGGTGCCGTGGGATCCGAGCAAGGCCGATCAGGTCGACTCGAGCCTGTCCGACGCCGAGCGTCGCCAGCTCGCGCTCCTCGGGTACATCGAGGAGGACTGCACCAACGGGACCGACGACGACGAGGACGACCTCGTCGACTGCGACGACGACGGGTGTGAGAGCAACCCCGCGTGCGCGGGCCACGCCCCGAAGGTCACCCGCGAAGAGACCCCCGCCAGCGCGGGGAACCGGTGCGTCCTGCCGTGACTCCGAGCGACTACGGCGAGGGCGCGGCCGCGCGCTCCTCGACGAGCTCGATCGTGGACTCGCTGTCGGGGAACTTTCCCCGTTTGTCCGCGTAGAACGCTCGAATCTTCTCCATGTCCGACCGGATGTCTCCGGTGGGGAGCAGGGAGAACCCGAGACCGGCCCGCTTGCGCGAGTAGTCGAGGTACCCGCACACGATCGGCACCTGCGCGGTGTGCGCGATCCAGTAGAACCCGCTCTTCCAGTGGTCGCGCTTGCTCCGGGTGCCGCTCGGCGGGACCGCGATGTACAGCCCGTCGCGCCCCAGCAGCAGGTCGGCTACGCCCTGCACCGCTCCGTGGGCGGCCGTGCGATCGATCGCCAGGCCGCCGAGCGCGCGCATGAACCAGCCGAACGGCGGCTTGAACAGCGTGTGCTTTCCGAGCCACGACAACCGCACCCGGAACACCAGCGACGCGGCGAGCATGTGGGGCAGGTCCCAATTGCTGGTGTGCGGGGCGGCGATCACCACCGCCCGGGGCGAGCGGGGGCTGTCGCCCTCGACGTCCCACCCGAACACCCACATCCACAGCCGGGCGACCCAGTACAGCGCCCACGGCGTGGACGGGCCCGGGTGATCGACGGCCGAAGTTCTCC
>JBEBJC010000526.1:0-5929 GCA_040080105.1 Myxococcota bacterium | reverse complement strand
CGCGCTCGCCGTTGCGGTATTGGAAGAGCACGCCGGGAATCGTCGTCGCGGCGCCCGCGGCATCGACGGGGAAGCCGGCGGCCACGATCCGCGCCCGCACGTCGGACAGCTCGGTCGGCAGCCGATCGCGGGCGAACCCCGCGTCGATCTCGCGCGCGACCGCCTCGAGCGCGAGCGTCCACCCGCGATCGTTGGGCTCGGGCGCGCTCAGCAGCGCCGAGCCTTGCTGCACCAGCCGGGCCGCCCGCGCCCACGACCCGGCCGACGCGTCCTCTGCCGCAGCAGGCAGGGTCGGGTTCCGGCTGCGATCCAGCACGCCGCGCAGGACGGTCCGCGCGATCCGCTGCCCTTCCTCGGTCGGGACCGCGTACAGGATCGGCCACAGGTCGCTCTCGGTGGGCGCGGGGCTCCCGGCCAGCGCCGCCGCGGCGGTCACCAGCCGCTGGACCTTGACCACTCGCCGGTCCGACAGCGCCACCCCGGCGTCGCGCAGCGCGCGGATCGCGTTCGCGAGGGCCGGCCGGACCGGCGACGGGTCCATCGCGCGGGCCGCGGTCGCGAGCGCGTCGAGATCGGCGATCGACGCAGCGCGGGGCGCGCCGGGCTCGAGCCACCCGTTCGCGAGCAGCGACTCGAGCTCCCCGTCGGCCACCGGCTCGACGAACACCCGCAGCAGGAACCGGTCGGCGAACGCCGCCAGGGCCGGATCGTCGGGCAGGGTGTTGCTCGCGCCCACACACGCGCGCAGCGGCACGGTGAGCTGAGTGTGGCCCCGGCGGAACGAGCGATCCGCCAACACCCCGAGCAACGTGTTCAGGATCGCGGTCGAACCCAGGAAGATCTCGTCGAGGAACGCGAACTCCGCCTCGGGCAACATCCCCTCGGTCCGGGTCTCGACCACCCCGTCGCGGAGCTTCTGCAGGTCGATCGGACCGAACAGCTCGGTGGGCTCGGTGAACCGCCCGACCAGGTACTCGAACGTGTGGGCGTCGAACGCGCGCGCGATCCGCCGCACCGCCTCGCTCTTCGCGGTGCCCGGCGGCCCCAGCACCAGCAGGTGCTCGCGCGCCACCGCCGCCAGCACCACCAGCTCGAGCAGCGCGTCGCGCCCGACCAGCCCTCGGGACGCGTCGCGCAGGGCGGCCCGGATCCGTTCGTGTTCCATCGGCACTCCTACCGCGCCAGCAGGCGTTCGAGCACCATCCCGACCGCGACCCCGATCGCGAGCGCCGCCGCGAGCCACGCCCACCGGCCCCGCTCCGCCGGCGGCTCGCGCAGCACGTCTTGCTGGCGCAGGAACTCGCCGAGGTTGGCGGTGGTGGTGAACGCCCGCTCGAGCGCCAGCATCCGCTCCGCCAGCCGCGGGCGCTGGGTCATCGTGAGCGCCAGCTGCGGGAGGAGCTCGGTGAGCTCGTCCTGCAGGCGCGGGCCGGTGAGGTGGCGCCGCACGATGTCGGTCACGATCCCCTTCGCCTCGGCGCTCACGTCGAGGTTCGGGCAGTACCGCAGCACGATCCCCTCGACGATGGTGAGGTTGCGCACCACCACGAACAGCTCGGACTGCGCCCGCAGACGGTGGCGCGCCCCCACCTGCAGGCCGTGCACGATCTGCGCGGTGAGCCGGTGGTCGTGCAGCTCGCCCCGGGTCTCGCTCATCACCGCCCGCAGGTCGCGCTTGAGCGCCTCGGTGTCGACCCCGCGCTCGGGGTGCAGCACCTGGACGAACGCGTCGACGGCCTGATCGGTCTGGCCGGCCACCTGGCACGACACCACCTCGAGCATCTTGTCGCGCAGGCCGCGCGGGATCTGCGCGTGCAGCCCGAAGTCGATCACCGCGATCCGCCCGTCGGTCAGGATCAGGTTGCCCGGGTGCGTGTCGCCGTGGACGAACCCGTGCTCGTACGCCATCGACAGCTGCAGCCGCAGCATCGACCGGCAGAACCCGATCGGGTCGAACCCGAGCGCGGCGAGGGCCTCGGCGGTCGGCACCCCGTCGAGGCGCACGCCCTCGACCCAGTCCATCACCAGCAACTTCTGCCCCGACCACTGCGCGAACACCGCCGGGACGAAGAACTCGGGCACCGACGCGACCACGTCGGCGAACCGCTCCATCGCCCGCGCCTCGGCCGCGAAGTCGATCTCGGCCCGCGCCCGCAGCGCGTACTCCTCGACCACCCGGTGCAGCAGGCTGCGGTGGTACGGCGGCACCAGCCGGTCGAGCCACCCCGACGACGCCACCAGCGCGTCGAGGTCGGCGAGCAGCGTGTCCTCGAGGTGCGGGCGCTGCACCTTCACCGCGACCCACCCGCCGCCGTCGCGCAGGCGAGCCTTGTGCACCTGCGCGATCGACGCGCTCGCCACGGGCTCGTCGGGGAACTCGGCGAACACCTCGTCGACCGGCCGCCCGAGGGCGCGCTCGACCTCCGCCCGCGCGCCCGGAAACGGCGGGACGGACGCCTGCAGCCGCGCCAGCTCGTCGAGGAGCGGGCGGTCGAACAGGTCGACCCGGGTCGACAGCAGCTGGCCGAACTTCACGAACGTGGGGCCGAGCCGCTCGAACGCCCGCCGCAGCCTCGCTCCCGCCTGCCCCCCGGCGGCGTCGGCGGGTTCACTCGGCGAGAGCAGCCAGCCGAGACCCTCCTCCAGCAGGACCTTCGAGATGGTGGCGGCGCGTTCGACCTTCACTCGACCTCGGCGTCGTCCCAGTGGGGGTGGTCCGACTCGAGCTTCTTCAGCCCGAAGTTCTGCTCGATCCACGTGATCAGCTCGGGCGACAGCGACAGGTCGCGGGTCTGCTCGGGGTCGGACAGGTCGAACACCTGGTGCTCGCCGTTCGGCGCGAACAGCTCCAGCGTGCGCGGCAGGCCGACCGCGACGAAGTCGACCGCGGTGCCGTCGTAGTGGTTGCTGTACCGCGCGCCGCTCTCGGTGGCGTACACCACGTCGTACGCGTCGGCCATCTGGCGGGCGGCCTCGCGGGTCCCGGTCCAGCCGCCCGGCGCGCTCCACACGATCGGGACGTGGGCCCACGAGCGGTTGGCGGCGTTGAGCTTGGTCACCGTGGTCTTCACGCAGCTCGCGGTGGTGCACCGGCGCAGCAGGAACGAGCCCCACATCAGGTAGCCCCGCTGGCGGTACCGCAGGAACGAGGTCAGGTACACGTCGGCGCCCTGCTGCTCGAGCTGCGCCACCAACCCCGCGATCCGCGAGGTGAAGGTGGCGTCGGGGCGGGTCGCGGCCAGCGTGGCGTACATCGCCGCGCGGCCGGACGGGGCGCGGTACCGCATCGTCCAGTTCGGACCGAGCGGCTCGCCGTCCTTCGCCTCGGGGAACGACTCCTGGGGGGGCGGCTCGTCGATCTGGATCGTGCCCTTCTCCGGGTAGTTCTTGGGCTCGTCGTCCTCGAACACGTCGGCCGGGTGTACGAGGATCCCGTTCGAGCGCGCCCGGCCCATCGGCACCACCACCTTCTCGCCGCGGCGGCCCGCCTTGCCGGCCACCAGCACGTCGTCGAGGAAGTACAACAGGTCGAGCGGGTCGATCGGGAGCCGCATCGCCTCGCGCACCACCCGCTGGAACGGCTCGTTCGGCGCGGTCTTCGCGATCGCCTGCAGCTTGGCGCCGTCGAGGCTCACCCCCGCCACCTCCACCGTCCACCGGTCGAGCAGCTCGCCCGCCTTCACGAACGACGGCCGCAGGTCGTCGCCGGGCTCGGGCAACACGTTCCAAACTCGGTTCGCCGCGAACGGCGGCGGGGGAGCGGGCGGGGTCTCGGCGCGCGCGGGGCCGGCGAACAGCAGCAGTGAAATCCACATGTGCCCCCCTACCCGAACCCGACCCGGCTCGACAACCAGCGCGCGTCCGGGGCGCGGTTCGGGAGCCCGGGTCGACGCGCGGCGCGTGCATCGGGTAGAACTGCGCCGATGGACGGATTCGATCCCACCCGACTCGCTGCGGCCGATCCGGCGGCCCGGGCCGACGCGATCCGCGCGCTGCGGTACCGCGACCTGAAGGACGGGGCCACGCTGCGGCTCGCCCTGCGGGCAGCCCGCGATCTCACGCCGGTCTCGGCCGCGGGCGCGCCCGACGACCCGTTCGCGAACTTCTTCGGCGCCGACGTGGGCACGACCCGCACGCTGGCCGACCTCGCGGCGGAGCGCCTGCAGAAGACCGGGTTGCCCCCCGACGCGTGGGACGCGGCGGCGGAGGTGCTGGAGGAGCCCGGGCCGCCCGGACGCCTCCCGGCGGTGCTCGCGGCGGCGCTGGCCGAGACCCGGTGGACCGACCCGGCGGCCGCGGTGCGCGCGCTGGCCCCCGGGCTGTCGGCACACGATGTCCCGCTGTTCACCGCGATCCTGGCGCTGCCGTCCGACCTCGCCCCGGTGTGGGTGGAGCTCGCGCTGAGCCCGCTGCGCCCGCGCCTGTTCCAGGAGCTGTTGAACCACCCGCCGAGCCGCGACGCGGCGGTGGCGGAGGCGGAGCGGGTGTCGGTCGCGCCCGACCGGGCCCAGGGCGAGGTGGCGACCGTGTGCACGGTGCTGACGGCGTGGGGAGAGCCCGCCGCCGGGCGGATCGCGCTCGCACACGAGGCGCGGTGGCCGTGGTTGGTGGCCGCGCGCGCGGTCGACGACCCCTCGGCTCGGCCGGCGCTCGCCGAGTGGCTGGCCGGGGACCCGCAGGCCCCTCCCGGGTGGTGGGCGCGGGTCGCCGAGCTCCTCGGCGCGCGCGATCCACTGCCGGAGGACGGTCCGACCGGCTTCTCGTACGCCGGGTGGCTGCGCGCGGCCGGCGACGACCACGGGCTGTTCGGGCGGTGGGGCGTGACGAGCGCCGAGGTCGCTGCGGTCGCCGTCGACTGGGTGCGCGCGGGCGGACCGCGGGCGACGGTCGCCGGGTTCGCGCTGATCGCGGCCGGCCGCCACGGGCCGGTGGCGTCCGAGCTCGACCTGTCCGAGGTCGCGTGGGAGGCCGACGCGCTCGACCGGCTCGCCGCCGCCGACCCGCCGCTGCCGGGGCTACTCGCGGCGCTGCTCGACCACCTCCGCGCGGACCCGAGCGCGGTCGCGCCGGCCGCGTCTGCGGTGGCGCGCCTCGGGGGTGCGCGGGAGGCCGCCGAGATCGTGCTCGCCGCGGCCGAGGCGGCGCCGGAGCGGGTGGTGTCGGCCGGGCGCGGGCTCGAGAAGGTGGTCCGCGCCGGCGTCGACGTGGAGGGCGCGGAGCCGTGGATCGACCCGGCGTCGTCCGCGCGGTTCGAGGCGGTGCGCCCGGTGGTGCGCGCGGTGGTCGGGGACCCCGTCGGGCGGAGTGAGCCGCCGGGGCCGCGGGTTCGGTAGAGGTCGGGGAGGTGACCGTGATCCTGTTGTTGGCGTCGCTGTGCGCTCGGGCGCAGTCCACCCCGCCGTCGGCCCCGCCGGCGGCTCCGTCCACGATCTCGGTGAACCGGGTCGAGGACATCTACGCGGCGCTCCCGCCGCCCGGGGCGAGGTCGTGGGACTCGGCGCCGCTCGTGGCCGGGATCAACGCGAGCGCGTTCACGTTCACCCCGAAGCACTACTACGACGTGCTCGACCACGGCTGCCCGCCCGAGGTGACGAAGGCGGTGGCGGCGAAGGCGGCGGTGTTCTACGACGCCAAGGCCATCCCGCTGCCGGTGATCGCGGCGAACGCCCGCGCGGGGCAGGCCCCGGCCACGATCACCGTGCCCTCGTCCGAGTTCGTGGTGTTGTTCGAGTTCTTCAACGACGCGCAGAACGAGATCCTGGTGGCCGAGCAGCAGATCCCGGGCAGCCCCGACCAGGCGCCGGGCGAGACGCTCAACGCGTTCGAGCGGCGGATGCGGACCCGCGAGGAGGCCCTGGTCCGGGCGCGCGGGCCGGTGGAGGGGCGGATCGCGGCCACCACGTTCGTGCTCGACCTGCCGGCGGTGGTC
>JBEBJC010000525.1:0-5941 GCA_040080105.1 Myxococcota bacterium | reverse complement strand
CCCGCTCACCGGCCCACTGCCGGTCGGGGTCCTCGGCGCCCGCGGCCTGGTCCACCAGCGCTACGCCCTGGCGCTCACCCCGTCGGTCCTCACCGACGTCTACGGGGATCGGGTCACCCCGGCCGACCTCGTCGACGCGGGCTACCTCGCCGACCCCGAAGACACCGGCACCTCCGAGGGGTGGTGGATCCCGTCAGGCCTCACCCCGCTCGACCCGACCCGGTTCTACCAGCCCACTGCCCACCTCGACCCGTTCGGCAACCCGACCACCCTGACCTGGGATTCCGACGCGCTCGCACTCACCGCCGTCGAGGACGCCGTCGGGATGCGGGTGACCGCGGAGGTGGACTACCAGTCGATGCAACCGGTTCGGGTGACCGACCCGAACGGCACCACCACCGAGGCGACGTTCGATCCCCTGGGTCGGGTGCTCGCCACCGCCACCCGGAACGGCCCCGACGGCGACGCACCCGGCGCCGTCAGCGCCACGTTCACCTACGACACGGACCACACCCCGGCGTCGGTGCACGCGTCGGTGCGGGAGCGGTACGGCGAGGACCGGTGGCAGTCGTCGTGGGTGTACAGCGACGGCGGCGGCGCGGTGGTGCAGACCAAGGTCCAAGCGGCCCCCGACGCGGACGGTACCCCGCGGTTCGTCGGGACCGGCCGCACGGTGCACAACAACAAGGGCCTCCCGGTCCAGCAGTACGAGCCGTTCTTCAGCCCGACCTCCGGGTACGAGGACGACGACGCAATCGTCGCGACCGGGGTGACGTCAATTTGGGACTACGATCCCGTCGGTCGGAACACCCAGGTCACTCTGCCGGACGGCCACCTCCGGCGGTGGACGTACACGCCGTGGCAGGTCTCGGCGTACGACGAGCACGACACCGACCCGAGCAGCCCATTCCACGACACGCCCGAGACCACGCACCTCGACGCGCAGGGTCGGGTGTTCCGTTCCACCGAGACCCCGGACGGCGTGACCGAGCACGTCACCCACCTGACGCTCGACGTACAGGGCAACGTACTCCAGGTCACCGACGCGCGCGGCAACGCGACGCAGGTGCAGACGTTCGATCTCGTCGGCCGCCCGCTGTTCACCGGCGCCGCCGACGAGGGGTACGACGGGGTGAGCGGGCGCGGGGAGACCCGGATCCTGGTCGACGTGGCGGGTCAGCCGCTCCGTGTCTGGCGCAGCGGGAACCTGTCGCTTCGCACCGCCTACGATGCGCTGCGGCGCCCGGTCGGGACCCGGGTCGACGAGGGCGCCGGTGAGCGCCGCTCGACCCGCACGGTGTACGGCGACGCGCTCCCGGAGCCTCCGCCGTTCGCGAAGGGCCGTCCGGTGCAGGTCGACGACCCGGCCGGTCGGGTCACCCTCGGGTACGACTTCCGCGGGCGAACCGTGTCCCAGGCCCGGCAGGTGCTGGCCGACATCACCGTCGACCCGGATTGGGACCTGACCCCAGCGCTCGACCTCGAACGGTTCACCGTCACCACGGACTACGACGCGCTGGACCGCGTCACGTCCCAGGCGGCTCCTGACGGCTCGGCCACCACCCGCGCTTACGACGAAGCCGGACGACTCGTCGCCGTCGCGGTGGCCCTCCGAGGGGCCGATACCGCCACCGCGTTCGTGGACCACATCGCGTACGACGCCCGCGGCCAACGGCTGGCCATCACCTACGGCAACGGCACCGCCACCACCTACACCTACGATCCGCTCCGGTTCTGGCTGACCCGCCTGCACACGCTTCGCGGCAGCACCGCGTTGCAGGACCTCCAGTACACGCTCGACGCCGCAGGCAACATCGTCGAGAGCCGAGACGACGCGCAGCAGACCCAGTTCTTCGCCAATTCCCAGGTCACGCCGACCCGGACGTTCACCTACGATGCGTTGTACCGCCTGACCCGCGCCACCGGTCGCGAGAAGGTGGACCAGCGGCAGACCACGGCGTTCTACGCGGAGTACGCCGGTGCCACGGGGGCGATCCCGGATGCTGGCGATCCGGCCCTGCGGCAATACACCCAATCCTACCGATACGACTCCGTCGGCAACCTGCTGGAGATGAAGCACCAGCAGGGTCTGGGCGGCGCCGTCGCATGGCGTCGCGGCTACGCGTACGAGGAGGGCAACAACCAGCTCGTGAGCACGAGCGCGCCCGGCGACGACCCCGACGACCCTGCAACCCACACCGACCGGTACCCGTACAACGAGCGCGGCGCGATGACCGCGATGCCGCACCTGCCGGCGCTGGTGCGCGATCCGCAGGACCAGATCCGGCGCGCAGACCTCGACCTGGCCGGCAGCGTCGCGTGGTACGCGTACGACGCTGCCGGGCAGCGGGTCCGCAAGCGGGTGGACAAGGGAGGGGTGCAGGAGGAGCGGATCTATGTCGGCGGGTACGAGGTGTGGCGGAAGCGCACCGGGTCGGGGCTGCAGGAGGAGCGGCAGACGCTGCACGTGATGGACGACCAGCGGCGGATCGCGATGGTCGAAACGCTGACGATGACCAACGGCTCCGAGGTCCCGAACCCGTCGTCGCGCCGGCGCTACCAGCTCGGAGACCACCTGGGAACAGCAACGCTGGAGGTGGACGAGATCGGCGCGATCATCGACTACGAGGAGTACCACCCCCACGGGACCACGGCGTGGTACGCGGAGAAGGCCGGGATCGGGGTCTCCGGCAAGCGCTACCGCTACACGGGGCATGAGAAGGACGATGAGACGGGGCTCTACTACCACGGTGCGCGGCACATGGCCGCGTGGTTGGGAAGGTGGACGGCCGCTGATCCGATCGGAACGGGCGGAGGGATCAACCGGTTCGCGTACTGCCGTGGGAACCCGATTGGTAGAAGTGACCCGACGGGGAAAGCGGATGACGACGCGCTGACCTTCGACATCATGGAAGAATGGAAGGTAAATACCGGTACGAACCAACGGGAGTGGGTGTCCTATGGCAGAACCGCACCCGTCACTGATCTGACCAGCACAACGCCCATCAACATCTACGAACCGAACCGCCCAGATCCAGGCCCAAATCGGGACGACTGGGAGTTGGTCGCTGCAAATACTTGGTCGGGCCCGCCTCAGTTCCAAGTGGCGCGGTACGAGGGCAAACTCTATCAAGTCGACATCGACAACATGGCGCTCATCCCCTACTTCGCCTCTACGAAGGAGCGCGCTGACCACCCTTACGTCATGGCGCTCCCCGGCCTCGCGAGTGACATCGCGTTCGGTGGCCCCTCGCGCGCGGGCGAAGAGGTCGTTACAGGCTTCGCGTTTGCCGGTATCGGTAAGGCTGCTGGAGCAGCTTGGTCGGCCCTTCGCGGCATGGCGGGTGCCTCCGCGGAGGCTTCTACCGTATCCTTCTATACCGTTCAAAGCGCAGACGATGCTGCCCGACTCGCCGGAGGTGGTGCGCCATGGCCGACTGCGGCGGAACGGGCACACTTCGGTGAGGGCGTGTACGCGTGGCAGACCGAGGAAGCCGCGGCTCAATACCAGAGTCGTTTGACTGCCACGGGTGCTGCCGACCTGCAGGTCGTCAAGATTGAACTTGAAGCCAGCAGGTTCGAGCGGGCATCCATCCTCGACATGCGAGGCATGAGCGATGATGCCGCGGAAGCGATCATGACGAAGCATAGCAAGTTGTGGAGCAGCACTGCGACCGAGCTTCCTTACGATCCCGTGAACCCAGAACTTGGTGCCGAGGTTTTCCTGTCCAAGCGGCTCTTCCAGCGTTAAGAACCAGGGGTTTGTCGATGATTGCGCGCAGAGAGATCACATACCGATTTCGCGCACATGGTGCCACTTGGGGTCTGTGGGCACGTATGGATGCATCGCTGTACACCGACAGCGACGCGCACATCAAGAGCAACGACCAGATCGTGGCAAGCGGCTTGGCGTGGCTTCGTCACTCCCTTCCGCTCGCGCAATCCATCACCGACAAGTTCGCCCATGCGATCGAGAAGGGACGCACGTGCGGATGGGACGTTGGGACGCAAGTGATTTGGCTGGTTGAAGTCCATCAGTACACGGCAACGCCCACCGATTCCGATGAAAACACGCCGACCCTGGCCACCTTTGAATGGCTGAGTCAGGTTCTGGGCCCGGGTGCCGTCGAGCCAGTGGTTTCGTTCGATAGGGTTGCCCAAACCCACGATGTAACTTGGCGTCCGCGTGACCCATCGTCGCCCGGATGAACGTCAACACCCTCGTCGATCGCGTTCGACTTCAACGTCGGGCTCAAGCACGAATCTCGTGCTGGGGTTGTACATGCTGGTCTCGGGAAACGGCCACGGAACGATGCGCTCCTCGATGACGTGGCCGTCGGTGAATCGAAGCGGCGTCGGCGGCATGGAGAGCTGGGGATGACGAACTGCTAAGTAGATATTCTAATCGACCGAGATTGCATTTCTGAATCCGAGCTTCGCGACGCACTCGCCCAAATGGCTGCTGTACTATTTGCTATTATGTCACTTATAGCCGAAATCGCGGACTATCCGTCGCAGGAAGTGGCTGATGTGGTGTGCACCGTCTCGAAGGTGGAGGGGCAGTTTCCAACGCTTCTGTCCATCGACGGATGTCGCACAAGGGGCGGTGAGGACGCGCTGCTGCTGGTGGAGCGGCTATCGGGCGCACTCGAGGCAGCGTGCCTCACGGGAACGGATGACGTGAATCCCTATGCGATGTGGCACATCAAGGCGGGACCTGGCCGACGACGTGTCTTCCTGGTGGCCGATGCAGCCGATGCCGGGCGGTACGAGATCGAGCGGTCGGAGTAGGACAACGGTGATGTGTGAAATTGTTCGGGAGTATGATCCATGAAAACTGAAACCTATCGAGATCTGTTGCAGTCACTGGAGTCGTGGATGTCCTGGGAGGACCCGGATGTGTACGATTTCGGTGGCATGATGGGAATCCTAGGAGCCTGCCTTTCGAATCTTTCCAGGTTTGGGGTGACGGGGGAGCTCGACGAGGTCGCAAACTATTTAGAGCCGGCGCAACTGGAGATGTTGCTTCGCCTTGCGGAATTCGCGAGAAAAAATCCAGCCGAAGTGGAACGTTGACCGTACGAACTGGCATGGCGCTTCGGGGCCTTCACGCCGCCTCCTGTAAGGCGTGTTCCATGATGCGGTCCGGTGAGGTGTCGCGTGGCTGTAAAGGCAGTAGTCGCGGCTCGGCCAGGTGTCGCCCACAACTTCACCTGGCACGCGCATGTACCGACGCGCGAACGCCTGTGTCGCGAACGCCGACGCTCTCGAAGCATACCCAGCCCGGAGCCGGTCGCGGCGGACACTGCCCGAGGGCCCGGAAATCGGCGAGCACGTCCTGAGAAGTCCTGGGCAGGCCGCAGCTTCAGGGCAACCCCGACCTTGCGTCCGTCCTGCTTCGCCTTCAACATGGTGGTCCCGATGACTCTTGACGCGGCAAGAGTACGGACAAGGTACGGACACTGTTCGGACAGGCTGTCCGTACGTGCGGCGCGCTGCTTCTGGCCTATGTGAGCGCCCCATCCAACGTACTGGGGGTCTGGTGGTCGCTGGTTCGAATCCAGTCGCCCCGACCACTTTCATTCGCGTTGAAATCTCGAAGTCTGGTGCGACCTCCGCGGTGTGCGGGTCAGCAAGCTTCGAGGACCGCGAACGCGCCAGAGCGGCGGACCGGCCGGGATTCGCGAGGTGGTGCCTCGTCAACGGACGGCCCCTCGGGTAGGGTTCGGCGGTGCCGATGGACCCACCAGGCAAGTCGCCGCCCCGACCCGGAACCCTCGGCCGTGACCCCGCGCCGGGCCGCGGTCCGGACGGGTCCCTCCCCGACGGGTTCCGGATCGCTGCGCCCGCGGTGAGCCTGCCGAAGGGCGGGGGCGCCATCGCCGGCATGGGCGAGAAGGTGTCGGCGAACCCGGTGACCGGCTCGGCATCGGTCGGGATC
>JBEBJC010000524.1:0-5949 GCA_040080105.1 Myxococcota bacterium | reverse complement strand
CGCCCCACCCCGTCGTTCACCGACCAGTCGGTGAAGGTCGAGATGTTGCAGACCGGCATCAAGGTCGTCGACCTGCTCGCGCCGTACAGCAAGGGCGGCAAGATCGGCCTGTTCGGCGGCGCCGGCGTCGGCAAGACCGTGCTCATCATGGAGCTGATCCAGAACGTGGCCAAGGGCCACGGCGGTCGCTCGGTGTTCGCCGGCGTGGGTGAGCGCACCCGCGAGGGCAACGACCTGTGGCACGAGATGCAAGAGGGCGGTGACCACGCGGTCATCTTCCCCGGCGACTACAAGCGGTCGAAGGGCGCGCTGGTGTACGGCCAGATGAACGAGCCCCCGGGCGCGCGGGCGCGGGTCGCGCTGTCGGCGCTCACCATGGCCGAGTACTTCCGCGACGAGGAAGGGCAGGACGTGCTCCTGTTCATCGACAACATCTTCCGGTTCACCCAGGCGGGCTCCGAGGTGTCGGCGCTCCTCGGCCGGATCCCGTCGGCGGTCGGTTACCAGCCCACGTTGTCCACCGACATGGGCGCCCTGCAGGAGCGGATCACCTCCACCAACAAGGGGTCGATCACCTCGGTGCAGGCCGTGTACGTGCCCGCCGACGACCTCACCGACCCCGCCCCGGCGACCGCGTTCAGCCACTTGGACGCCACCACCGTGCTGTCGCGCCGGATCTCCGAGCTCGGGATCTACCCCGCGGTCGACCCGCTCGACTCCACCAGCCGGATCCTCGACCCGCAGATCCTCGGCGACGAGCACTACAACGTGGCCCGCCAGGTTCAGCAGGTGCTCCAGCGGTACAAGGAGCTCCAGGACATCATCGCGATCCTCGGGATGGACGAGCTGTCGGCCGAAGACCGCCAGACCGTCGCCCGGGCGCGCAAGATCCAGAAGTTCCTGTCGCAGCCGTTCCACGTCGCCGAGACGTTCACCGGCCGCGCCGGCGTGCTGGTGAAGGTCGAGGACACGGTGAAGGGCTTCCGCGAGATCCTCGAGGGCAAGTACGACGACCTGCCCGAAGACGCGTTCTACATGGTCGGCACCATCGAGCAGGCGCTCGAGAAGGCCAAGCAGATCGCTGGCGAGTCCTGATCATGGCCACCCAGCTGCAGGTCCAGATCGTCACCCCGGAGCGGTCGGTGTTCACCGGCAAGGCGTCCGAGGTCGTGCTGCCGGCCTGGGGCGGCGAGCTCGGGGTCCTGCCGGACCACGACGCGCTGCTGTGCCTGCTGCGGGCCGGCGTGTGCCGCGTGTACAACAGCGACGGCGTCGTCGGGTTCGTGGTCGGCCGCGGGTTCGCCGAGGTCGGCCCCGACCGGGTCACGTTGCTCACCGACAGCGCCGAGGAGGTCGGCAAGGTCGACAAGTCGCAGGCGTCGAAGGACCTCGCGTTCGCCGAGGCCGAGATGGTCGCGCACGAGGGCGGGTCCGAGAAGCTGCACCAGGCGCAGGTGCTGTACGAGCTGGCCCGGGCGCGCCTCGACGCCTGAACCCCCCGCGAGGTCGCCCGACGGTGACCTTGCGCCTCCGCCCGCCTGGCGCGAAGATACAGCCGTCTCGGAGGCGCTCGATGGTGTTCGGTTGGCTCGCCACAGCGGTGTTCGCCGGAGAGCCGGCCGCGAAGGCTCCGCCCCCGGTCGTCACCGAGATCCAGGTCATCCCGGCGCTGGTCGAGGGCAAGGTGAAGCTGTCGCTCGCCGGCCGCGACGGGGACCAGGTGTACATCGACGAGTGGAGCGCCGGCGTGCTCCCGGTGGAGACGATGCTCGCCGAGGGCCCGCACCTGTTCCGGGTGGAGGGTCCCCGCGGAGCCAAACACGAGGTGTCGATCTACGTGACCGTCGCCGCCGACAAGGTCACCGACGTGGACCTCGCCGTGCCGGTCGCACCGCCGGCCCCGACCCCGTAGGCGAGGTCACTGGGCCAGCGCGCTCACCAGGTGCGAGGCCAGGTCCTTGTACTGTTGGGCGGCGCGGGAGTCGGGATCGAACGCGAAGATGTCGAGCCCGGCGTGTTGTGCCTTCGACAGCGACGCGTTGATCCCGATCCGCACCGGCAACAACGCGTCTCCGTAGGTGTGCTCGATCTCGCCCACGATCGCGTCGTTCAGCGTCACGTTGCGCCCGTCCACCCGGGTGAGCAACACCCCGAGCACGTCGACGGTGGGGTTCAGCCGCAGCGCGATCTGCGAGATCGTGTGGACCAGCGCCTCGACGCCCTTCAGCGCCAACGGGCTCGGGTCACACGGGATCAGGACCTGATCGGCGGCGCACAAGCCGTTCACCGTGAGGTTGCCCTGGTTGGGCGGGCAGTCGAGCACGATCACGTCGAAGTGGGTGCGGGTGACCCGGAGCTTGTCGCGCAGCACGAACTCCTTGCCGATCCGCGTGCCGAGCAGGTCTTCGGTCGCGGCGAGCCCCGTGTCGGATCGGGTGATCGACAGCCTGTCGATCCCGGTGGGGATCACCGCGTCGAGCACCTCGGCGCCCCCTTCGTCCTCGAGCACCTTCGCCAGGGACAGGCCCGCCGAGGCGGGCGCGCCGGTCGAGCGCAGCGAGGTGGCGACGTGGCCCTGCGGGTCGAGGTCGACCACCAGCACCACCAGCCCGTGGAACCGGGCCAGCGCGGCGGCGACGGACACCGCGGTGGTCGTCTTGCCCACGCCGCCCTTCTGCGTGGCCACCGCCACCACCACCGCGCGCTTCGCGCCGGCCGCGTGGCGGGGTTCGTCGGGGGTCGAGCTCTGGACCAGGCGGCGTAGCCCGACCTTCAGCAGGTTCCTCATGGCGGCACTCCCGGGGGATGTCGAACATGGCCCGCCCCGCGCGGATCGTCAACCGATCGGGGCCAACCGGACCACCCCCTTCACGTTCGCGCACGCGTCGGCCCCGCCGGGGATCAACAGCCGGAACGGCCCTCCTTGTGGGTCGGGCAGCGGGCCGTCGCCGAGGGAGTGCACCAGGACCGCCTGGTCCAGCTCGTCGCGGGTGGTGGGCGGCGGGGTGAGGCCGTCGCGGGCGACCACCGCCCACCGGGCCGCGTCGATCCCGGCGGCGCGCAAGACCTCGCGCACGCGCGCCGCCGCGCCGACCCGCCCGGGGACCAGCGCGCCCACGTCGGGCAGCCCGTCCGGCAACGCGGCGAGCGCCGCCCGGTCGAACGTCCGCCCGCCCACGTCGAGGGTGGTGCCGGCGGAGTGGGTCGCCGGGTCGAGCCTCGCCGCTTCGAGGTCGGCGCCGAACGCGTCGAGGTCGGCGGCCCGATCGGCCGCCACGATCGCGTCCACCCGGGTGTCGCGGCGCCAGTCGGACCGCGCTTCGTGCACCACGCCGCCGGCTTGTTGCAGGTCGAGGGTCCCCACGTCGGACCGGACCACCCCCTTCGCGCGCACCATCGGGCGGGCGAACGCCGCGAGCAGCTGGTCCCGGTCGAACCGCTCCTCGGGGCCCCAGGTCCACGACCGGGCCGCGTACGGGTGTGCGGGCGCGTCCCCGAGGATCCGCATCGCCTGCCGCCGGGGCTGCGCCGGCCACCTCAGCACGTCGACCGGCACCTGCCCCCACGCCACCTCGTGCACTGCGAGGGGCCCCGGCCACGCCGCGGCGGTCCACGCGCGGAACCGGTCGAGCTCGTCGGGGGTCGCCCGGTCGACCCGGTTCGCCACCAACACGTCGGCCAGCGCGGCCTGCGCGAGCGCGTCCGCCGGGATCTGGTCGGTGGCGAGCAGGTGCGGGTCCACCAGGACCACCAGCGGGCCGAGCCTGAGCCGGTCGGCGTACGGCGCCCGGCGCAGCGTGTCGATCAGGTCGGCGGGGCGGGCCAGCCCGGTGGGTTCGACCACGATCCGGTCGACCTGGTCGAGCAGGCCGCCGACCGCCGCCACGAACCCCGCGGGGGCGGTGCAGCACACACAACCGCCCGCGATCTCCCGCACGATCGCCCGCTCGCCGTCGAGCATCGCCGGGTCGACCCGCGCCTCACCGAAGTCGTTCACGACCACCGCTACGCGCTCTGCCGAGGGGAGGTGGCGGAGCAGGTGCCGGACCGCGGTGGTCTTCCCAGCGCCCAGAAACCCCGCGATCAGGTGCACGTCGACCATCTGGCCCTCCGCTCGGGGTGTAACGTGACCGCCCGGCCGGCCGGTCGGATCGAACTCTCGCGGTTCAGCGGGAACATCGCACGCGAATAGTATGCGTATGAACAAAATAAACTGCCGTAGATCTCCGTGGACGTATCCGTGACGGATACGGAACGTCGGGCCTCGCGGTCGAGGCCACCCTCATCGGGGGGTATTGCAGGGACACAACGACGGCCGACGCCGTCGACCACCCGATGGAGGGCGAGATGTCGCTGGTTGCATGGGCATTCCTCGGCGCTACGGCGTTCGCGAAGGACGGAGACGAAGAGGCGTGTGTGGGCTTGGCCGCGGGGGACGCGTGTGTCCGCGCGGATGGCTCGGCCGGCGTGTGTCAACCGGACGACAGCGACCCGAACGTGCTGAAGTGCGACGACGACGTGTTCGGCGGCTCGGGCGGCGGCGACGCCGACACCGACGCGGACTCGGACACCGACACGGACACCGACACCGACACGGACACCGACACCGACACGGACACGGACACGGACACCGACTCGGATACGGATACGGATACGGACACGGACACCGACACCGATACGGACACGGATACCGACACCGACACCGACACCGATTCGGACGCGGACAGCGACGCGGACTCGGACGCGGACAGCGACGCGGACAGCGATGCGGACTCGGACGCGGACAGCGACGCGGACTCGGACGCGGACTCGGACGCCGATTCGGACGCGGACAGCGATGCGGACTCGGACGCGGACAGCGACGCGGACTCGGACGCCGATTCGGACGCGGACACCGACACCTCGGACACCGGCTCGGCCGCGCGGGCCTCCTCGTACGGCTGCTCGGTCGCGCCGCCGTCGTCGCTGACCTGGCTGCTGCTCGCCGCGCCGCTGCTGCGTCGTCGCCGGGTGTGATCCTCCCGCGGCGCTCGTGACAGGGGCAAGACAGGGCGGGGCGTCGAATGATGCCCCGCCCTCTCCGTCTGTCGTACATGGAGGCCGCCGTGGTCCGCATCGCCGGGTTCGCCCTGCTCGCCCTCGTCGCCGCTGGTTCGGCGCCTGCGCTCGCCGCCCCCTCACTCGACGCGACCGTGACCGTGTACACGCCCGACCAGTCGGGTCGGGTGCCGGAGGAGCTGCGCGCAGCGCGGACGATGCTCGAGCGGAAGGGGTACACGGGGGCGTCGGTCGGGGGCCGGCAGCTGGTGCACCTCGACCTCGGGGTGGAGCGCGAGGTGACCGTGGGCCGGACCACCCTCGGGCTCGAGCTGCTGTCGGTGGACGGCGGCAAGGCGCGGGTCGAGGTGATCTCGCCGAAGTGCCCGCCGACCGTGACCTCGGTGAACCTGGCCGCCCCGCGGTTCTACGTGGTGGTCGAAGGGAGCTGAGCCGGCGCAGGAGGACCTGGCGCCACCGGGCGCGCCCCCCCGCGGCGGGCTAGGTCGGCCTGATGCGGCTGTTCGTCACCGGGGTCGACACCGGGGTTGGGAAGAGCGTGGTCACCGCCTGCCTCGCTGCCGCCCGCCGGCGTGTGGGGTCGGTGGTCGCGTGTAAGCCGGTCGCGAGCGGGGTTCCGGCCGGAGAGCCGGGCGAAGACGCCGCCCTGCTCGGGTGGGCCGCCGGCCACCCCCCGTGTGGGTTCGCCGCGTTCTCGGCCCCGCTGTCGCCCCACCGAGCCGCGGAGCGCGAAGGTCGGGTCGTGTCCGACGACGTGCTGGACCAGCTCCGGTCGCTGTCGGCCGACACCGTGTTGGTGGAGGGGGTCGGCGGGTGGCGGGTGCCGCTCCGGCTCACCCCGCCGCTGTGGGTGGCCGATCTGGCCCGGGCGACCGGCGGGGCGGTGGTGGT
>JBEBJC010000016.1:0-25458 GCA_040080105.1 Myxococcota bacterium | reverse complement strand
GGGGGAGGTCGCGGGGCGGGTCGCCGCGTCCAATGTGCACGAAGAGTCGTGGGTCGGGGCGTGGACCGGTGCGGACTCGGGTCCCGATGGGCCGAGCGACGAGGAGGGCGGCGACGACTCGGCGCCCGAGGGTGACGGCCCTCCACCGTCCGAGGACGTGCCGGTCGATCCCCCTGCAGGCGACGACGACCCGTCGGGGGGCACTTCTGGGCCGACCGGTGGGGAAGGAGGCGGACCGACGGCGGTGCCGGGGTGCACGGGCCCACAGGGTGGGACGTACGACGACCTCCTGGGGGACTGGTCCCCCTACGGCGACGACCGCACCGTCGACGACCCGTTCGACGACGACCAGGGCTACCTCGGCGGGGAAGAGGAGGGGGAGACCCCCGACCCGTCGGACATCCTGCCCGATGGAGAGGTTCAGCTCCCGCCCGAGGAAGAGCCGCCGCCCGGCCCCACCGAGGCGATGGTGCAGATCGGTGGGGTGCTCATCGTGCTCGAGATCGAGGCTGGGCTGGTGATGGTGATCGGGGTCTCGATCGGGTTCCTCGCGGGCCTCTGGATGTCCGAGTCCAAGGGATGTATTGTGACCTGCTACCCAATGCCCGAGCCTGGCTGCGAGGGGCCGTTCGTCGGGTTCGGAGTTGGGGCCTCTCACTACGAGACCTGCCGCGATGCGCGCAAGATGGCCGTCCTGAACCTCGAGCAGCAAGGGTGCGCCCTGGACTACTGTGACGAGGTGCTCCTGTGACTGGCCTCGAGCGGTTCCTGGAGTTGTCGGACCTCTACAACGCGCACCATGATCGCCTCTGGCAGGCCGCTCGCAAGCCCACCACCGATGGATCCGTCCGCTACGGCGCGCCTCAGAAGATCCCGTTCCCACACATCGAGGAGTTCCGGGCCGAGGGGCTCGCCCATCAGGACGAGCTGCGGCAGGCGTTGGCGTCCCCCTCGCAGACATTGTCGGTGTTGTTCGCCATCACCCACACCGACGAACCGAGGTTGGGCGAGTTGGCCATCGACGCGACCCGCGATCACCCCGATCCGGACGTTCGGTCGGCGCGGCTCCAGGCCGCTTGCCATACTCGCGCGACCCGGTGTTGGCGTGCGTTCTTGGAGGGCCTCGACGATCCGGAGGAGCGAGTCCGGTTGGCGTGCGCGAACTTCGTTCAAGTCCTGGTCCGGTGCCACCACCGAGCCCTGCTCCGAGACGCGCTGCTTCGGGTGGCGTCCAACCGCGCCGAGGCCACTGCGGTGCGGTTGATGGCGATAGACTCGGCCTCGCAGTTCGCAGGCCGCGTCGTCGACCACACCCTGCGAGCCATCGCCGCCGAAGAGGAGGCCATGGCCCCGTTCGTAGCCGTGGCCCTTCGGAAGAGCGCGGCCGCCCGCTACCGCCGCGGGCGCCTCCGGAGCGGACAGGCACCACCGAGGCGCTGACCTCGGAGACCACTACCGCCTCTGCCCCTACTGGTAGGTACTACGAACGTTGGTTCTGCTCCGGCGAAGAGGTCCCCGAAGGGCTCGAGGACTGGGAGGCGCGCCTCCGGCCTCTGTCCTGGTCGCGAACGAAGATCGACGCCCGCGCCGATGCAGACCGCCTCGCGGTGAACGGGTACAGCGGTCCGGCCCCGTGATCGTGGACTCGATCGCGTTTGACCGACGGACCGTCGACTCGTCGAACGCCGTCGCGCCGCCCCTTGCCGTGCGTCGTTGGACCCGGCCCGTGTCGAGGACTGCCGCCACTCGGGTGGACTCGCCTGATCGGATGAGGTCTCGGCTCCGCTCGGATCAGTAGCCCGGGGTCGCCGCGCCGGTGGACCAGCTCGCGAGGTCCCCCGGGTTCCACCCGATCAGCGCCCAGCTCTCCCCGGAGGGCATCGCCGAGAACAGCGGGGACTGGAACAGGGTCCGGTCGCCGTCCATCAGGAACAGCTGCTCGTCGGTGTTGTTGATCCCGAGCGTGCCCCAGAACGCCGTCGGGGTGACCGTCGCGTCGTCCCACCCGGCCGCGTCGTACCGGCCGACCACGATCCGCTCGTACTTGCCGATCACCTGCTCGACCGCGCCGCGGCTCCCGCCCGCGTCCACCAGCTCGAGCCCGGTGAGGTCGATCGCCACGCCGGTCCAGTTCTTGATCTCCACCCACTCACACGTGTCGTACGCACACGTCGGGTTGCCCATGATCTCGCTGATCTCGAGGTCGCCGGGGTCCACCTCGGACAGCGGCCGCACGTAGCCCTCCTCCTCGAGCCCGGTGCCCGGCGAGCCGCGCTCGCCCGCGCCCATGTCGCCGGTGCCGAGGCTCCAGCTCCACGCGTCGGCCGGGCTGGTCTCGTAGGTGGTGCCGGGCACCGCCGCCGGCCACGACAACACCAGGTCGATCAGCGCCCCGGTCGACTTCTCGAGCCGAAGCGAGTCGCCCGTGTTGTTCAGGCTGATCGCGGTGCCGTAGGTGGCGTCGGCCACCGGGCCGCAGAACGACGCGGGGGTGCCCCGGCCGAGCACCACGTACGAGTGCGGCGCGAGGATCGGCAGATCGTGGAGCGTCGCGCGGGCCCCCGAGCTGCCGTCGACCAGCACCGCGCCGTCGAGGTCCACCGTGTAGTCGGTGCGGTTCGCCACCTCGATCCACTCCCCGGTGGCGTCGGTGCACGCGGTGGGGTCGGACATCACCTCGCTCACGTACACGTCGGTGAACCCGAGCTCGTCGGCGCACAGCTCCGCCGTCTCGCACAGGCCGGACGGGACCGCGGACGCGCCCGCCGCCTGCTGCATCTTCGCGTCGGCGCCGTCGCCGTCGACCGGGGCCAGCCGGACCGTGCACGCGGTGAGGACGACCGAAAACAGGGGGAACAGGCGCGACATTCGGGACTCCGGGGGAACTCGGTTTCGATGCCCACAGGTACCGCGCGTCGGTGTGTCGATCCCGCATCGAGATGTTCCGGACTTGTTACAGAACCGCCGGGGCGCCGCTCCTACGGGAGAGGAGCGCAGAACGTCGCGCCGGCGCGCGCGGGGTGCGGTAGCCTCGCCGTCCATGTGGACGTGGACCTGGCTCGCCTGTGAACCGACGACCCGCCCCGACGGCCCGGACGACCGGACGCCGGCCCCTGGGTTGCAGGTGGGTCCGGCCGACGCGGTGTGGGGCCGGGACGCGCTGTGGTGCGAGGCGCCCGACGGCGCGCCGACCCGGTGGTCGGTCGACGGTGCCCCGATCACCACCGTCGGCGGCGGGGTGCCCGCGCCGATGGTGCGCGCCGGCCGCCGGTGGACCTGCTCGGCCCCGGGGTTCGTCGACGCCGAGCTCGAGCCGCGGATCGCGGGTGGTAACGTGCTCGTGTTTCTCCTCGACGACGTGGGCCGCGATCGGCTCCGGTCGTTCGGGGGGACCGAGTCGCTCGCGGTGACCCCGATGATCGACGCGCTGCGCGACCAGGGGGTGGTGTTCGAGCGCGCGTGGACGATGCCGCTGTGCTCCCCCGCGCGCGCGGCGCTGGTGACCGGGCGGCTGCCGCACCGCACCGGCGTGGGGACGTTGATCGACAAGGGCGTCGACCTGGGGCTCTCCCCGGACGAGGTGTCGTTCGCCGACGCGCTCGCGCTCGCCGACCCGCCGTACGACTCGCTGTGGGCGGGCAAGTGGCACCTGTCGTCGGTCGCGGCCGGCCCCGACCACGCCCACCAGCTCGGGTTCGCGCGGGTGTACGGGTCGATGGCGAACCTCGACGCGCGGTTCCAGCCCGCCGAGCCCCCCGATCCCGAGCTGCCGCTGGGGTACTTCCAGTTCGAGTGGAACCAGGACGGGGCGCTGGTGTTCGAGTCCGGCTACGCCACCGAGCACCTGGTGGAGGACTTCGAGCGCGAGCTCGCCGGGCTCGCCGAGCCGTGGGTGTCGGTGGTGGCGTTCAACGCGGCGCACGAGCCGTGGCACGTGCCCCCGCCCGAGTGGCGCCGGAGCGACATCTCGGCCCCGTTCACCGACTCGCACCGGGTCGACTACATGGTCGAGTCGGTGGACCTGGCGATCGAGCGGATCTTGCGCCAGGTGCCGGGCGACACCACCGTGGTGCTGATGGCCGACAACGGCACCGCGGCCGAGCTGGTGTTGGCGCCGTACGAGGGCGGGCTGCTCGCGTCGAAGGGCACCCTGACCGAGGGCGGGATCAACGTGCCGATGATCGTCGCCGGGCCGCTGGTGCGCACGCCGGGCGTGTCGACCGCGCTGGTCGAGGTCACCGACCTGTACGACACGCTGCTCGCGATCGCCGGGCTGAACGAGGCCGACGTGGACGCTGTCTACGGCGCGACCCCGCGCGACTCGGTGTCGTTGTTGCCGTACCTGTCGGATCCGCAGCTGCCCTCACTCCGCTCCACGGTGTACGCGGAGCGGTTCGACCCGAACGTGCCGGGCGGGGAGCGGTGGCTGTACCTGCGCGCCGCCCGCGACGCTCGGTTCAAGCTGGTCCGGTACGAGGGTGAAGGCGTGCCCACGTTCGAGGCGCTGTTCGACCTCGGCGACGCGATGGTCGAGGGGGCGGCGGTGGACCCGGACGGGTCGCCGGAGGCGAGGGAGGCGTACGACCGGCTGTGGGGCGTGCTGCAGGAGCACGCGAGCCCCTGACCGCTCACGGGCACGGGTCGTACGGGGTGGTGCACCAGTACAGGTCCGCGTGGTGGGTGCGCCCCCCGAGGTCGTCGCGGCGGGTGAACTCGTCGAACTCCACCAGCGCCAGGTGGGCCAGGTGCTCGTCGCGGTTCAGCACCAGCGACGGCCGCCCCATCTCCAGGCTCTGGTCGTCGGTGGCGAGGTCGGGGGCCCGCACCTCCTGGACCGACCACGGCCCGGAGCCACACCGGTGGGCCGACGCCACCCGCGCCGCGACCTCGGGGCCAGGATCGGCGTCGTAGGTCCACACCGCCCACTGGGCGTCCCCGTCGGCGGCGAGCTGCGGCAGCTCGGCGTCCTCCTGGTAGCCCGGCGCCGACACCTCCTCGGGCGCGGTCCAGCTGGCGGGGAGCGCGCAATCGGCCGCCCGCGGGCACGCCGCGGTCCAGATCTTGGCGGTGGTCCCCACCCCGTCCTGCCACACGAGCCGCAGCGTCCGGCCGCCGGCGGTGAGGTCGGGGTGCTGCGCCCCGTCCGCCGGCTGGTCCGCCGGGCCGGCCGACGGGAACTCGACCACCGGCTCCCCCGGGCGGTCCGGGAAGTGCACCCGCACCGCGTCCACTGCCCCAATCCGGCCTTGGTGGGCCGCCACGACCCGCTCTCCGCCCACCGCGTCCATCGACAGGTGGTCCTCGTCGCCTTGGCCGTCGTTGGTGGGGCCCGCCGCGGGCGCCCAGCCTGCTCCGATCGCGTCGGCGCAGTCCACCCGGTCGTCCTCACCCGGATCGGTGTGGGTGAAGCACGCGCGGGCGACGCCGCGGGACATCCGGACCTGCGCGACGCCGCGCGAGGCGCACACCCCGCTGTTCACCGACACGTCGGCCGGCGCGCCCGCCCCGCCCGCCAGGTCCCACTCGAACGCGCGCAGGTCGACCGCGCCCTGGTCGTCGGGGTCACCGTCGTCGCCGGTGAGGCCGTCACCGTCGCAGTCGGGCTCGACCTTCTGCCGCAGGAGCACCGTGAGCCTGGCGGCGCCGTCCCGGTGCAGCGCCGCCGCGGGCTGCAGCGGGTTGCCCCACGGGAGCGGGTCCCCGAGCGGCTCGGGCGGCCGGATCGCCCGGGAGGCGCACCCGTCGCCGTCGGAGCATTGGAGCGCCGACACGAACGCCTGGTCGACGATCGGGTCCTGCCGCTTGTCGAGCTGGTCCCACACCACGAACACCCGGTCGTTGGGGGCGGCCTGGCGCACCGCGGCGGCGATCGGGAACGCGTCCTGCTCGCCCTCCACCACCCGCCGGCAGGCCCACCCGGCGGCCATCGTCGCGACGAGCGCCCACATCGCGCCTCCGGCCGCGACGGTACCACGGCCTCACTCGGCCGGGCCGCCGAACACCTCGCGGGCCTGCTGCCGCAGCTTCTCCTTCGCCGCCTCGACCTCGTCGAGCGCCGCCTGCAGCCGGGACAGCTCGCCCTCGCGCACCTTCAGCCCCTCGCGGATGAACAGCGCCGCCGCCTCGGACCGGCTCTTCACCGCGCCGGTCGCCATCCACGCGTCGAGCTTGGTCAGCGTGTCCTCGTCGACCCGCACCATCACGACCTGATCACGGGTGGACTGCCCCATCTCCTCGACCGCGGCCTGCAGATCGGGCGACACCACCACCACCTTCACCCGCCGCTCCTTCCGCTCGCCCGGCGCCCCCGCGGTCCACTCCGGGACCTCGATGCTCACCCCCGCTCGCTCGAGTTGCTCCTTCAACCCGTCGAAGATCGCGCGCATCCCCTCCGCGAACCGCTCCTCTCCGTTCATCTCGACCTCCGTAATCGAATTACGAGTAACTCGTAATCGCTCGACGGCGGTCGACAAGGGGCGCGCGAACGCGGGTACACTGGCGGCATGGACCTCGGGGTCGGGCTGCTGTTGATCGGGGTGACGGGCGTGCTGGTGGTCGGCGCCGGCGGGGCCGCGGTGGCGCTCGGCGCCGCGGTCCAGGTCCGCCGGTGGTCGTTCGTGTACCTCGGGCACACCGTGCAGATCGAGATCGCCGCGCTCGGCACCGCGCTGCGGCGCGAGGTGGTGTCGGTGGATGGGGTGCGGGTGCACACCCGCCCGGCCGGGTGGGACGCCGATCGGTTCGTGCGCCGCGAGCTCCGGCTCGAAGACGGGCGGGCGCTGCGGTTCTGGTTCCGCACCACCGGCGCCGCCTGTGTGGTCGACGACGGCACCCGGGTGGTGTTCCGCAGCGACGGGCCGGCGGACGGGGAGGTGTCGTACGAGGACCCGCGCCTCGGGGCGGCCCGCGCGCTGCTCGCCGACCTGGCCGCGCTCGACCCGGGCGCCGCCGACGACCTCGGGGTCGCGCTCGAGCGGCTGTTGGCGGCGCAGCGGGCGGCGCTGTTCCAGGCGGCGGCCCACGCGACCCTCGGCGGGGACGCCGAAGCGTTGGTGGCCCGCCGCGACGCCGAGGTCGAGCACCTGCTGTCGGGGTTGCGCGAGCTGCACCTCGCGGTGATGCAGGCCGACTCGGCGGCGGTGGTCGACGCGCGGCGCGCGCTCGGGCGGCTGGTCGCGCTCGCAGAGGTGTCGTGAGCGCCGATCAGCCGATCAGCCGGGTCCATCCAGGTGGAGGCGCCGGCCGCCCACCCGAGGGATGGGTGCATGGGCAGAGTCGTCGCTCCGGCCGCTCCACCGAACCCCTTCGAGGGTCCTGTGCACCAGCGCAGACGCTTGGTTCATTGCCCGTCCTGGTCGGGCCGGCCTGCGCCGGCCAGACGAAGGATCTCGCTCCGCACCACTTCTTCGGCGCGACCTTCGACGGCCGTGATCTCCTGTGCGAGCAGGTTGAGGGCCCAATCGAGCAGCTCGCGCTCGAGCTCCGACTCCGGCGCGTGCCGCACCAACTCGCGCACCACCGACGCGAGTTGTAGGACGTCGCCCGTCCGAATTCGGTGAAGGTACTCCCGGCCTCGATCGGGCAGAACGGGCTCTGGTGCATCTTGAAGCACGCGATGGACCAAGGGGATCCCCCGAAGTGGCATCAGCCGACGAACCCCGTACTGCTGGAGCTGGTCCACTCGGCGCGCCCAGGTTCCGCCTTGGTCGAGGCGCACGAAGCAAATGGCATCGCCCGGTCCGTCGGACACGGTGGACACCACCCCCACGCCCCGCTCTGGAACCAACACTCTGTCGCCACGGTCGAATGAAGGCATGTTCCCCTCACATTTGACTTGGAACACAATACGACCAGACAGGGGTGCAGGGCTTGAACTCATCGAGATAGTAGGTGAACCCGCTGTACATCCTGCCCGTGTCGGGGTCCTTTGCGGTACAGCTCTTCTTCTTCTTTCCGTGGCTGAACCCGCAAGGCGGCGGGTTCTTCTTGGGGTTGTCGGTCTCCAACGCTCCAGCCGCCAACAGGACGACGCCCACGACGAGCAGCACTCCCTCAATGAGAACGGCCACTTCTCCAGCCCACACGACCGGGATGAACTGCACGAACGCCCGGCTCGGGTCCAGCGGGGGCTCGGGTGGCGGCTCCTCCTCGGGCGGAAGCTGAACCTCTCCGTCGGGCAGGATGTCCGACGGGTCGGGCGCCTCCGCCTCCTCGGCCCCGCCGAGGTAGCCCTGGTCGTCGTCGAACGGGTCGTCGACGGTGCGGTCGTCGCCGTACGGGGACCAGTCCCCCAGGAGGTCGTCGTACGTCCCACCCTGTGGGCCCGTGCACCCCGGCACCGCCGTCGGCCCGCCGCCGTCCCCATCGGTCGGCCCCGACGGACCGTCCGGCGGGTCGTCGTCGCCAGCAGGTGGGTCGACCGGCACGTCGTCGGCTGGTGGGGGGCCCTGACCCTCGGGTGGCGAATCGTCGCCCGCGTCCGCGTCGTCGCTCGGGCCACCCGACTCCGCGCCAGTCCATGCCCCGAACCACGACTCCTCGTGGTGGTTGGACGAGGCGACCTTCGCCGCGACCTCCCCCTCCGCGATCCGCAGGTCGGGAGGGAGGTGCCGCACCCCGCGCCCGGCGACCCGGGGCCGGACCACGCTCGGTCCACCAGCCGCGCAACCACAAGGGGTCCCGGTCTCGCAGGTCACGTGTACTTTCCGGCTACGTACATCTGCACGGTGGCCCGCGCGTTGGTCGCCACCACCTTCAGCGCAACCTCGATCAGACCGTTGACCCCGGGTGCGACCACCAAGTTGCCGGAGTTCCACTCCCCGTTGCCGCCCGCGGTCGCCGACGCCCCGAGCAGATCGGTCCACGCTCCGGGATTGTCGGCGTCGGCCTTGATCTCCCGCCACGCCACGTTCCAGGTGAACGTGCCGCCGACGCCCGAAAGCACGGCCCCGAACATCAGCCCATTGAGGCCGAACGCTGCGAATGGGCTGCCGAGCGGGTAGTAGCTCACGTTCGACGCGTTCACGTCGGGCTCCAGCTGGACCTTGTCCGACACCACCAGCTTGCCGTTGCCGCGCGTGTATCCTTGAATACAGGCGAACGCCTCGGCGACCCCGGTGGTCGACTTCACTGCCAGCGCGCCCTGGACCCACAGCTTGGCGCCGATGGAGGCCAGGCTCAGGTCCTCCCCGTACTCGGTGGCGGCGTTCAACACCGCGGCGCCGCTCTGCCACGGACCGGGCTGGGTGGGGTTCGCGGCGTAGGTGCGGTACCGGAACTCGCCGCCGAACGCCCCCTGGAGGGCGCGCAGGTACGCCGTCATCCGAAGCGCATCGGACCCGTACGCCAAAACTGGAGGAAGTACCAGGGCGGTCAGCAGGCTCGAGCTGTTCGCTCCAACCTGACTCCTGACCTGCTTCGTCATCTGTCCCATCCAGACCTCCAACACTCTACTCCCCCCCCCCCCCCCGGCAAACTGGCAACCTTCGCGCGCAACAACGTCGGCGCCTCGCCGCCGGTCGGGATCCGGGCGATCGGCCCCCCACTTCGTCGCCGTTCGTTGCGCTCACAGCCGGCGCGTTCGGGGGGCGTGCAGCGCCACCACCGCGGCCCGGAGCCACTGCGCCAGCCCCGGGGCGACCTGGTCGTACGTGGCGGTGAACCGGGGGTCGGCCACGTACATCTCGGCCAGCCCGAGGTGGATCTCGGGCGTCACCGGGTAGAACCACCGGTCGATGTGGGCCCGGTGGGCCTCCGCCGCGTCGCGTGCCTCGCCTGACGCCGGATCGGCCCCTGCGCGCAGCAGCTCGCCCAGGCGCTCGTTCACCGCCGCTGCCTCGGCTCGGATCGCCTCCCACTCGGCGCGGCCGTACCGCGAGGTGCGCCGCTTCGACTCGTGGAACGCGTCGGTGTCGCCCCACCGCGCCTCGACCTCGGCCTCGTACAGGGACGGGTCGAACCCGTCGAACAGCGCGGCCAGGTCGTCGTTGGTGAGCGGCTCGCGGTCGCGCACCCGCGCGATCGCCCGGTCGAGCGCGGCGACCTGGGCCTCGAGCGCGCCGACCTGCGCGACCAGCCGCTCGCGGTGTGCCACCATCGACTCGAGCGGGTCGCTGTCGGCGGACTCGACCAGCGCGCGCACCTCGTCCAGCGGGAACCCGAACGACCGCCACCACAAGATCTCGTGCAGCCGCGCCAGGTCCTGCTCGTCGTACCGGCGGTACCCTGCGTCGGTGCGCTCCCTCGGCCGGAGCAGCCCGATCTCGTCGTAGTGGTGGAGCGTGCGCACGGTGATCCCGGTCAGCGCGGCCACCTCGCTCACGGTCTTGGACATGATCCCTCCACCCCCTCCTTGCGGCCTCACGCCGCGGGAGGGTCAAGCCCGATCCACCGCGCGATCGCCCGCCGCATCGCCCGCATCACCGCGGGCACGGTCTGCTCTCGCTCCCGCGCGAGCGCGACCCACGAGCGCCGACCCTCGAGCCGGCCGAGCACCAGCGGCCGGTCGGCGGGGTCGAGCTGGTCGCGGCGCTCGCGCAGCAGCTGGTCGAGCGCGGCGGCGACGGTCTCGAACGGGCGCGGCCCGGACGCGTACGCCGCGACCCGCGCCACGGCGTCGTCGAGCGGGGCAGGGGACGGCAGGTCCACCGCGAACGCCGCGAGCAGGTCGGGGTCGACCGCGAGCCCGCCGTCGACCGCGAGCCACTCGAGCTGGGCGGGGAGGTCGCGCGCGAGCTCGGCCGCGAGCCGCTCGACCAGCAGGTGGGCCCGGTCGGACCGCGGGCGGAGCATCACCGCCGCCGGCTCGCCGCTGCGGGCCCCGCGGGCGATCCCGACCCGCACCAGGTGGTACCCGAGCGCCCGGCGGAACGCGAGCAGCTCGGGGGTCGCGCCGAACACGGTGCCGAACGCGTCTGGCGCGTGCCGGGCGTGGACCGCCTCGACCAACGCGCGGCCGATCCCGCCCCGCCGCGCCTCCGGGTGGGACGCGATCCGCACGCTGCGCACGTAGGTGAGCTCGCCCGCGTCGAGGGCGCCCGCGTGGGAGATCAACGTGTCGGGCAACACGTGGCCGCGGATCCGGTCTCCGCCGCGGGCGAGCGCCGCACACGCCTCGCGCGGCAGCCCGCCCTCGTGCGCGAGCAGCGCGGCCCCGACCGGCACCCCACCCCGGTCCGCGGCGAACCATTCGAGGTTCGGCGCGTCGAGCGCGCGGTGCAGGTCCGACGGGGTGGTGCGGTAGTGCGCGTGCACGAGCAGCCCGAACAGCGCGCGCAGCCGTGGCTCGTGGAGGGCGTCGCGGTCCACCGGCCCGACGGTGAGCGGCCCCGGCGCGGGGGCCGCGGGCGCCGCGTCGAGCAGCAGCAGATCGAACACCCGCGCCTCGAGCGGGTCGTCGGGATCCCACCGGATCGGCTGGTCGAGCGTGACCCGGCGCACCGGCGGGCGGTGCTGCGCGAGCCAGCCGAGGAACCGCAGCGCGAACCCGCGCCCGGTGCCCTCGTACCCGCGGGTGGTGGTGGCGAACCCGAGCCGCGCGTCGGGGTGCGCCCGCACGATCCGCTGCAGCAGGGCCACCGGGACCGACGCGGCCTCGTCGATCGCGATCACGTCGTACCGCTCGGCCGACTGCGCCAGGGTGACCGGGTCGACGAACGGGGCGCCCGGCGCGAACCGGGCGACCTCCGCCGCGGCCTCGGGCGAGCCCGCGGTCACCGCGACCCGCTGCTCGCCGAGCTGGGCGAGCGCGAGCCCCAGCGCGGCGGACTTGCCGCGCCCGCGGTCGGCGGTGAGCACCGTGGCCGACGGCCGGGGGTCCGACCACGCCTCGACCAGCGCCTCGACCGCGCGGGCCTGGTCCGCGGTCCCGCCGGTGGGGCGGTCGGTGGGCCCGACCGGGGCGAGGGGATCGGCGGCGCGGAGGTGCCGCTCGAGCCGGTCCCACGCCCTCCGACCGACCGCGTCCGGCCGGTGGGGCCACACGGCGAGCGACGGCGTGGGCGGCGGCTCGCGCGGGGCGCGCACGATCAGCGCGCCCCCGCCCCACACGAACCCGTGCGCCTGGCCGAGCACGTCCAGGTCGAGCCCGTCGTGGGTCGACACCACCACCGCGTCGAACGCGGCGCCGAGCTTGCGCCGAACCTCGCCGGGCCGCGTCTCGCCAGGGTCGGAGCCGACCCACAACACGTCGCGGGCCGCCCGCACGAGGTCTCCGGCTTGTTCTCGGGTGGAGGTGCGGTCCCCGCGGACCACGAACCACGATCGGCGCGCCATGGCCTCGGTGTATCCGGGTCACCGTAGGTCACGGCGCGTCACCTGTCCGATGGCCGCGGGGCGCGGGGGCGTCTGGACGGGTGGAGGAGACGATGCGAACCGCACCCCTGGTGTTCCTGGCGCTGGCGCTGCACGGCTGTGGGCTGCCCGACCCGAGCGCGGCGCTCGGCGTGACCCCGGCGTACGCGGCTCCGCCGACCCCGGTGCAGCTCGAGGTGACCGCGGAGACCGAGGCGCTGCGGGCCCGGGTCGACGCGCTCACGCTGGAGCTGTCGGCGCGCGAACAGGCCCAGCCCGACCCCGGCATGCGGTCGGCGTGGGGGCGGATCTCGCGCCTCGAGCAGGAGCTCGCGGCCGAGCGGTCCGCGCACGAGACGACCCGCCTCGAACTCGACCAGGCGCGGATCGTGGCGGCCGACGCCTCGCGGGCCCGGGCGGAGCTCGCGGCGGCGAACCAGCGGATCGCGTCGCTGCAGGTGCAGCTGGGCCAGGTGGGCGAGCTCGCGGCGGAGCTCGAGCGGGTGCGTGACCGGGCGCAGCGCCTGTCGACCCGGCTCGACCAGTCCCAGCTCGAGCTCGGGTACGCCCAGCAGCAGGTCACCGCGCTCGGCCAGCAGGTGCAGTCGGCGAACCTCGAGCTCGGCCGCGCGCAGAAGCGGGTGACCGCGCTCGAGACCCAGCTGCAGGGGACCGCGTCGCTGCGGGCCGACCTCGACCGCACCCGGGCGGAGCTCGCGACGGCGTGTGCCGACCTCGACCGGGCGCGGGCGGAGCTGGCCCAGGCGCGGCAGCGGATCACGTCGCTGCAGGCCCAGGTCGACGCCACTTCGGGGGCGCTCGCCACCCTCGACCAGGTGAAGCAGAAGCTCGCGGTGACCGAGTCGCAGCTCGCGGTGACCCGGTCCGAGCTGGTGCAGCGCACGGCCGAGCTGTCGCAGTCGCGCCAGAAGGTCGACCAGCTCCAGTCGCAGCTGACCGGCGCCCGGTCGGAGCTCGCCGCCCGCACGTCCGAGCTCGCCCAGGCCCGCCAGCGGATCGAGGCGCTCCAGGCCCAGCTCGGGTCGGCGTCGGACGCCACCGCGCAGCTCGCGGCGGCGAAGGCTCGGATCGACGCGCTCACCACCCAGCTCGCCTCGGCGCAGCAGAAGGTGGCCGGGCTGGAGGGTCAGCTGGTGGCCGCGCAGGGCGCGGTGGCCGACCTCGAGCGGGCGAAGGACCGGGTGCGCCAGCTCGACGCCCAGCTGACCGAGGCGCGCACCCACCTGCAGCGGGCGAAGGCGCGGATCGCCGAGCTCGAGGCGCTGGTGGTCGCCTCGGCCGGCTGAGCAGGACGGCCGCAGGCCGATCACGTGTCAACATAAGGTAAAATGTGCCAATCCGCCACGTGGGCCACTCCGCCGCGTGGCGTTGGTCGTCCATCTTCCTAGCCGCGCTGCGGCTCGACCAGCGCGACGCCCCGAGATCGAGGCGCTGGTCGCGTCCATCATGGCCATCAGCCGAGCTACCTCGCGTTCGCTGGATCCCATGGGGTGGTGTACCATTCTCGTGTAGACACCGGGTCCAGGTCCGATCGAGACCCAACCGTCGAACCCTGCCGACGTGACCACTTGCCCTGCAGCGCGCCCGGTCCCTGGCACGCCACGAATGACTTGGAGGTGGAAGATGTGTTCCTCGTTGATCGTTCCTCGTTGATCGTTCCTCGTTCCTCGTTCCTCGTCGCTGCGACGCTCCTGAGCGCATGCAACGGCGACAAGACCACCACGGACACCGGCTCGTTCGCGTTCGGGACGCCCGACTGCCACGGGCTGACCAACGACTGCGCGCCGGAGCTTCACGTGGATGCGGACGCGTTGCGATTGTGCTTCGGGTGGGACGGGCCGAGCCAGAGCTGGCCTCCCGGTACGCCTCAGGAGATCCTGGACCAGTGCCCCAACCCCGAGATCGTCGGGGGCGACTGCGTATTTGCGTTCGACGTGGAGACCGACGTGGGTTGCGACAACACCTGCGGAGACTGCATTCCGTTGGTCGCCGATCTCCCGGACACCGGCGGGTTCCCCCTCGAGGAGATCCCTGGACCGGACGACCTCTGCTGCGACTGCGATGTCGCGCTCACCGGGCTCGAGGACCTGACCACCGCCATCGACGCGTGCGGCTATGTCGGGTACGCGCCCTCCTACAACTGCCCCGACCCGGAGTGGGCACTCCAAACGGAGGCGGAGTGCGACGACGGGGAGAGCTTCGCGGTAGCGCCGGCGGCCGACGTCATGCTCCACGTCGACCCCCAGCACTCCTACATCTACCTGCAGACCTCGTTCGGCGCCGAGGCGTTCGCCGTCGCCGGCGGTGGGACCGCGCGCACGAGCGTGGACCGATTCATGACCGCGACCCTTTGGGCCGCCGACGGTACGTTGGGCGACCAGGCTCTCGCCGACTGGGTCTTCTGGACGACTGCACCCATCGACTATGACCCCGCCAACGGCAATTTTACGGTTGAGTCAGACGGGTCTCCGGCCTTCGTTGGTCGGGGCTTCATCGAGGGCGTCGCGAGCGCGGCGGAGGTACACCTGACGACCGACGCGACGGGGAACCTCAGCGCGACCACCCACACATGGCAGGCGAACTATAGTCGCAGCGTGTCGGGGGAGAGCATCCAAGTTCACCTCCAAGGCACCTGGGGGAGCCCGTGATGGCGGCGCTCGTAGCGCTGCTCGTAGGGTGCACGCCCCGCGTGGAGCTACCTTTGGTGCCGGTCACCGGTGGAACAGCGGAGCAACGTGAGGCGGCGCGGGCGGAGCTCCAGCGGTTCGAGGGCTGGATCGGGGCGGGACGGCTCCAGATCGCCGGTGTCCGGTTCGAGCCCCTTCTGGAGCAGATAGGGGCCCGAGGGCAGTGGCAGGAGGCGGCCGACCGGGTGCGACTCGACCAGGGCTTGCCGGCGCACGATGTGGCTGACGTGGTGCGACACGAGCTTTGCCACGCGCTCGACGACGCCGAACACCTCTCCGCGACGGCGCTGTTCGCTCGCCTCGGGGCGGCCTACCCCGATTCGGACTGGGAGCACGGCCAGGGCCACCACCAGGAGGCCTTTGCCCAACTCTGTGAGCCGAGCCCACTCGCCGCCGCCATCACCGCCGCGGCCCCCTGTAGTCCCACCGGCGTGGAGGACCTCCTCGCCGGCTTGGCTGACCTCGCGGACCGGGTGTGGGTCGCGTACGACCCGCCGGAGCCCATCGAACTCGGTGAGCCCCGGGGCGGCTTGACCCTTGCCCCCACTTTCGGCCCCGAGGTCGACGGCTACGAGCTATTCGCCACTGTCGTGCCAAATCGGCTCCGGGTGAACCTGTCGCACGTAGATTGCTCCGTCAGCACTCTCGACGTGGACCTCGAGACTGGCGATCTCCTCCCGCTCGATCCGGTGGATGGCTTGGCCCGGCCTGAGCCACCATCGTTGCCATTGGGGTCGCCTTTGGCTGTGGACCGAGCCGGCTGGCCTCAGGGCCCCGCGCTTGCCGCCATAACCTGGGAGGTGACCAACCAACCCTTGCTCCCGCCGCGCCTTGTGGGCTTCGACGGCGTCGAGTGGCGGCCAATCGTGGACGGGTGTTTCCACGAGGGCGTGGGCGGGTCCCTGTTCACGACCGACGATCGGGTGTGGGCGGCCGGCGACGATGGGCTGAGCGTGTGGTGGCGGCCCATCGACCTACCCTGACCTGAGGTGCCGACCCTGTCCGAACCCGTCACCCCGCGGGCGCCTCGTACACCTCGACCTCGGTGATCGTGGCCTCCCCGGCGACCACCTCGATCTCGAGCGCGTCCCCGACCGCCCGGAGCGGCAGCTTCACCGCGCCGGTCGCCGGCGCCGGTACCGTCTGGGTGACGTCCCCGCCGCGAACCCGGATCGACGCCGGCCCCGAGGTCACCGCCAGGTGGACCACGACCTCACCGAGGTTCACCACCTTCGACCACCGCAGCTCGACCGGAGCGCCGGTGACGCCCAGCCCGAACCCGCCGTCCGACGTGAGGCCGTCCGACACCACCGCCGGCCCGTCCGCGTTGGCGGCGAGGTTCCACCGGCCGTCCAGCAGCCCCGGCGCCCACGCGTCGCGCCACAGCTGCGGGTGAACCTCGTACCCCAGCACCTGGTCGTACCACTCCATCACCGTGGGCGACTCCGACAGCCAGGTCCGGGGGTCGAACGCGTACCCGTCGACCCGCAGCACGTCGTGGTTCTGCGGGACGTCGACCCCGAGGTGCTCCGCCCGCGCCTCCATCTGGTGCCACCACTCGTGCAGCGGCAGCTCGAACGGCGGCGCGCCCGGGTTCGCGTACACCGCGCGGTTCGAGCCGAGCGCGAGGCTCGAGAACGTGGCGCCGCCCACGCTCGCCTGCATCCAGGTCACCCCCAGCGCCGGCTGGGGGTACCCGCGCGGGATCGGCACGTACAGGAACACGCTGTCGGTGTCGTCGGGGATCTGCGCGAGCAGCTCGGCGGTCAGGTCGTACGGCGACACGTTCCACCGGTCGTACCCTTCACCGCCGCCGGTGGGCGCGAGGGTGGTGTCGACCACCACCACCTCGACCTGCAGGTCGACCCGCCCGTGGGTGTGCTCGCGCACGAACTCGGCCAGGTCGCGGTGCACCTCGGTGATCGAGTCGATCGAGGTCCGGCCGAGCTTGCCGCGCCGTCCGTCGATCTCGGACCGCTCCGCCACCAGCACCCGCATCCGCACGGGGGTCTCGGGCGCGGGCCCCACCAGCGGGACCGGCGCGGGGCGCACCCGCCGGCCGCTGGTGCCGGGGTCCTCGTCCCACCGCTGAATGAACCGGACGGTGGCTCGCACCTGGGTCCGCAGGGTCGGCGGGGTCGCGAGCGTGTGCTGCTCGAGCCACTCGACCACGCACCGATCGACCTCGGGCTCCTCGGTCGACCGCTCGACCCGGACGTCGCGGATGTCCCCGGTCCGCCCGGCCTCCAACGTCACCACCATCCGGACCCCCGGCTCGGGGTGGCCGTGTTCGAGCAGGCACCGATCGAGCGGCCCGGCCCACCGCGGGGTGTCGAGCGCCACCTCGTGCAGGTCGAGCCCGGAGTCGGCCGCCTCGGTGGCCGCGCTCACGTCGACCTTCGCGCCGTGGAACAGCGGGTGGGTCACGTCGACCCGCGCCACCCCGCCGACCGGGTCGCGGGCGCGGTGGCCGCGCACCGCCTCGACCACACACTGGCGGGCCTGGAGGTCCTCGACCTGCGGGACGTACACCCCGAGCACGTGCCCGTCGGGCTCCACCCGGAACCGCAGCCGCGGCTCGCCCGCCAGCGTGTCGCCGTTCGCGAGCGCGACCTGCTCACACGCGAACAGCGGCCCGGTCAGGTCGGACAGGTGGGAGCGCAGGTCGGTGGGGTGGATCGTGCCCGGGTACGCGAGGACCGGCGGGGCACCTTGCTCGAGGAACGCGCGCTCCTCACACGCCGCGTCGACCCGGGGGCAGAACGCCCCGAGCGCGTCGATCACTTGCGGGATCGGGCGCGCGCCGCTCACCGCGTCGACCCGGATCGCGAGCACACACGACGGCGCGTCGCCGAGCGCACACGCCGAGTCCGCGGCCGCGCGGGCAGCCGCCGGGTCGGTGCCCACCAGCGCCACCGCGGTGTCGAAGCACGCCTCGGTGAGCCCCGCCGCACACGCCGCGGCGAGCGCCTCGGGGTCGGCGTCGCGCCGGGCGATCCACAGGGTCGCCTCCGGATCGCCGAGCGAACGGCCCCGCTCGACCGCCGCCGGCACGCCGAGCGCGGTCCCGAGCCGGGTGCACGCGTGTCGCTCCCCGGCGGCGCACAGCTTTGTCCACCGATCGATCGCGGCGTGCCGGTCGGCGTAGGTCGCGATCCCGTACCAGTCGGTCTCCCCGAGCTCGGTGCAGCCGCGCGCCACCCCGAGCGCGCACGCGCGGTCCACCTGGGCGCGGTACCGAGCCGGCGCGGGCGGGTGGGCCGGATCGAGCCCGGTCGGCCCCGCCGGCAGCGAGGCCCACGCGGCGCCGAGGCACGCGAGGCCGTCTCCGGCGTCACACAGCGCGCCGAGCGGCTCGGCCGGGTCCGCCGACCCCCGCAGCGCGCACACCGCGCGCTCACCCGCCGCACACCGGTCGTCGAGCGCGGTCGCCATCGCCGCCTCGGACCACCGGACCCCGTCGCGCGCGAACCACGCCGCCACCACCGCCGCCCCGTCCATCGGCCCTCCGCGGGCAATGGTGGGGCCGCGCTGCCCGTTGGGTCAAGCTCCAGCTCCGCGTCAGGTTCGACAGGTGCCGGTCGGCGGGCGCGGGGGTAGGCTCTGCGCTCGCCGGAGCGTGCATGAAGTTCCCGTCCGATTGGGTCGTCCGCTGGGCTTGGCCGATCATCGTCACGTTCGTGGTCGGCTCGCTGCTGTTCCTCGTCCCGCTGCGGGGCGTCGAGATCGATCCCGAGATCAAGAACCAGCTGCCGGAGGACATGCCGGCCCGGCTCAACGTCAAGGCGATCGAGGACAAGTTCGGCGGCTCCGAGCTCGTGATGATCGTGGTGTCCGCGCCCGACGTGCTCGCGCCGTCCACCCTCGCCCGGATCCAGAAGCTGTCGGAGGGGCTGGCCGCGGTCCCGACGGTCGACCGGGTGATGAGCCCGTTCACCCTCACCGACATCCACGGCTCCCCCGACGGGATGATGACGGTCGAGCCCGCGGTCCTCGGGGTGCCGGGGTCCGACGCCGAGGTCGCCGCCCTGCGGGAGCGGCTGAAGGCGAACCCGCTGGTGTTCGGCAACGTGCTCGCGCGGGACTTCAGCGCCGCGGCGGTGATCGGCCTGCTGTCGACCGAGGCGAAGGACAGCGAGACCGGGGCCGCGGTCGCGAAGGTGATCGCGGAGGCGCCGGGGCCCGAGGTGGTGAACATCGGCGGGATGCCGGACGTTCGGCAACACGTGAGCGACGACATCCGCAGCGACATCCGGCGGTTCGCCCCGATGGGGGTGCTGATCATCGTGGGGTTCCTGTTCTTCACCCTGCGCCAGCCGCGCGGGGTGGCGATCCCGTTCGTGGTGCAGGTGCTGTCGATCATCGTGTCGATGGGGATGATCCCGCTGTTCGGGTGGAAGGTGCAGATGGTCACCGTGACCCTGCCGGTGATCCTCCTCGCGATCGGCAACGACCACACGGTGCACCTGGTGGCGCGGTACCAAGAGGAGAACGTGCCCGGCAACACGCTCGACGGGCCGAAGCTCACCAGCCGGGTGCTGTCGGAGCTCGCGGTGCCGGTGCTCACCGCCGGCATCACCACCGTGGCCGGGTTCTTGTGCCTGCTCACCCACGTGGTGATCCCGGCGGCCCAGCTCGGGGTGCTCGCGTCGATCGGGCTCGCGTACGTGATGCTCGCCGCGGTCACGTTCGCCCCGGCGATGATGTCGCGCCTGCCGGTGCCCAAGCCGATCCCTGGGATGGGCGAGGCCGAGGGCGGCACATGGATCGACCGGGCGCTGCGGGTGAACGCGCGGTGGGTGGTGAAGAACAAGGGCCTGGCGATCGGCCTGTCGCTGGTGCTCGCGGTGGTGTCGAGCGCGGGGCTGCCGTGGCTCGAGGTCGACACCAACCCGGTGAACTACTACCCGGCGTCGGCGCCGGTCGCGGCCACCGCGACGGCGATCAACCAGCACTTCGGCGGGTCGACCGAGATCTCGGTGATGGTGAAGGGCGACGTGCGCGACCCGGCGGTGATGGCGAAGATCGACGCGCTCGAGACCGATCTGCGGGCGCTGCCGCAGGTCGGGTTCACGATGTCGATCGCGCGGGTGGTGCGCGAGATGAACCAGGCGGTGTCGGGCGGCACGCCCGAGTCCGACCGGGTGCCCGACAGCCGCGAGGCGATCTCGCAGCTGTTCCTGCTGTACGGGATGGGCGGCAACCCGGCCGACTTCGAGCGGATGGTCGACGAGGACTACACCCACGCGCTGGTCACCGCGCGGGTCAACAGCCTGTCCACCGGCGAGATCGCGTCGGTGGTCGACCACGTGCGCGACTACGCCGAGCACAACATGGAGGGCCTCGAGGTCACCGTGGGCGGGTTCGGGGCGGTGTTCGCCGACCTCGTCGACGCGATCGTCGACGGCCAGGTGAGCTCGCTCGTGTTGTCGTTCGTGGTGGTGCTGATCCTGAACGCGGTCGGGTTCTGGTCGCTCGAGGCGGGGGCGTGGTCGATGATCCCGCTCGGGGTCGCGGTGCCGGCGCTGTTCGGCCTGATGGGGACGTTCGGGATCGAGCTGAACGTGGTGACCGCGATGTTGTCGTCGATCATGATCGGCGTGGGCGTCGACTACACCGTGCACTTCTTGTGGCGGTACCGCGAGGAGCGGCGGCAGCACCACACCCCGGAGGAGGCGGCGTACCTCGCGCTCACCACCGTCGGGCGCGGGATCGTGTTCAACGCGATGTCGGTGGTGCTCGGGTTCTCGATCTTGGCGCTGTCGAACTTCCTGCCGGTGCAGTTCTTCGGGTTCCTGGTGGTGGTGAGCATCTGCGGGTGCATGGTCGCCGCGATGGTGCTGATGCCGCCGCTGGTGGTGCTGTTCCGCCCGCGGTTCGCCGAGCCCGTCGGGCCGCCCCCGGCCGACCGCCACCCGTGAGCAGCGGCCGGCGAGCGCTGGGGTTCGTGGCGGGGGGCCTGGGGATCCACGCCGCGCTGTACCTGTTCTTCGTGGTGGCGATCGCGCGCGACCACGACGTGCGCAAGATGGACCAGCGGTGGCTCGTGGGTCCGCGCGACGTCGAGGTGATGATCGCGGGCGACAGCCACGCGCGGTACGCGGTCGAAGCGCCGATCCTCGGTCGCGCGATCAACGTCGCGGTGCCGGGTGAGCACTACCAGAAGTCGCTGTACCGGGTGCCGTGGCTGCTCGACAACGGGTCGCGCTCGACCCGCGCGATCGTGCTGCCGTTCGACGGCGCGTCGTTCGCGAGCTTCAAGGCCGACGCGTTCTCGCCCGAGTACCTGTGGGGGCGGTACGTCGACTGGTTCGACCTCGGCCGGATGCGGGGCCAGCGGTGGGTGTTCTTCGGCAAGTGGCTCAAGGCCCGCGCCGTGCCGTACCTCGGCGAGTACGAGACCACGATGCAGTGGTTCACCAGCTCGCGCCACTTCCGCGACCAGAACGGGCCGGGCGGCGCCGGGCTGAACCTGGTGGTGGCCGAGCCCGGGGCCGAGGTGGCGCGCCGGCACCTCGGGTCGTCCCAGCCGTGGGACCCGGTGATGGTCACCGCGTTCCGGCGGCTGATCGACCAGCTGAAGGCCAAGAACATCCGGGTGATCCTGGTTCGATTCCCGATGACCCGCGACTACTCGTTCGAGCTGCAGCGGCTCGGCTCCGACCCGGCGTCGCGCGACGCGCTGTTCGCCGAGCTCGGCGAGCCCGGCGTGGTCGACCAGCTCGACTACGAGAGCCTGTACTTCGGCGAGGTCGCGATGTTCGGCGACGGCGACCACCTGTCGGCGATCGGCAAGCGCAAGTTCTCGCTCACCCTGGGGAACGAACTGTTCCGGATGGGGGTCCTGTCGAGTCCCCCCCAAGTCCGCGGAGGCTCCGATGAGTGATCCTGCTGGTCGTCGGACCCCCTCGTGCGCGGTGCTCGCGTGGCTCGCGGCGGCGGGCTGCCTGTCCGATCTGCCCGATCTGTCCGACCCGTGCGCCCCGTGGCCCGACCCGGGGATGTTCCGGGTGTCGATCGACGAGCCGAACGAGCCGAACCGCCGCCCGTACGTGTACGTCCCCGGCACCGAGGGGCCGCGCGAGGTGGTGGTGCTGCTGCACGGCGGCGGGATGAGCGGGCCCAAGATCGCCGAGGTCACCGGCTACCAGACCAAGGCCGAGCAGGAAGGGTTCGTGTTGGTGTACCCGAACGGGCTCGGGTGGCCGATCCGCCACTGGAACGCCGGGCCCGGGTTCGGCGACACCGACGACGTGAAGTTCCTCGACGACCTGTTGGCCGAGATTCTGCCGAAGGTGTGCGGCGATCGGGTGCTCGCCACTGGGTTCTCGAACGGGGCGATGATGGCGCACCGGTGGGCGTGTGAGACCGAGGGGTTCGTCGACGTGGTCGGCGTGTCGTCCGGCCCGCTGCTGCTCGACCAGTGTGACGGGCCGCCGATGCCGATGCGCCACTACCACGGCGTGCTCGACCCGATCGTGCCGATCGAAGGGGGCGAAGGCCACGGCGAGGTGTACCCCGGGGTCGAGGAGATGGCGGCGGTGTGGCGGAAGCGGAACCTGTGCGCCGACGGAGAGCCCGAATTCCGCGAGGACGGGGACACCACCTGCGCGAGCTGGGACTGCGCCGCGCCGACCGAGGTGTGCTTGATCGACGGCTGGCGCCACATGTGGCCCGGCGGGATCCACGCGGCGGAGACCGAGGCCGACGCGACCGACGCGCTGTGGGACTTCTTCCTCGAGCACCGCTCGTCCGACGCGCTCCGGTCGAGACAGGCCTCGGCGGACTGAAATGCTGTTCAACAGCCTCGAGTTCGCGGTCTTCCTGCCGCTCGTCACGATCGCGTTCTACCTGCTGCCGAAGGAGCGGCGGTGGGCGCTGCTGCTGGCCGCGTCGTACGTGTTCTACTGCTGGTGGAGCGTGCCGTACGGGCTGCTGCTGCTGCTCGTGTCGGTGGTGGACTGGCGGGTGGCGCTCGCGGTGCAGGACGCGCCCGACGTGGCGGCGCGGCGGCGGTGGCTGCTGGTGAGCCTGGCGGTGAACATCGGCGTGTTGTTCACCTTCAAGTACTTCAACCTGTTCAACGACACCTGGGCGTGGCTGGTGCAGTCGGCCACCGGGCTGACCTGGCCGGTGCCGCGGTCGAGCCTGCTGCTGCCGATCGGGATCAGCTTCCACACGTTCCAGTCGATGGGGTACACGATCGACGTGTACCGGGGGCAGTACAAGGCCGAGCGCCACCCGGGCATGTTCCTGTTGTACGTCGCGTACTTCCCGCAGCTCGTCGCCGGGCCGATCGAGCGCGGCGACCGCCTGCTGCCCCAGCTGCACGCCCCGGTCGACTTCGACTGGGCGCGGATCACCAGCGGGCTGCGGCTGGCGGCGTGGGGGCTGTTCAAGAAGGTGGTGGTCGCCGACCGGCTGGCGGTGCTGGCCGACACCGTGTACCGCGAGCCCCAGGCGTTCTCCGGGTTCGCGCTGATCGTGGGCACGTTGTTCTTCGGCTACCAGCTGTACTGCGACTTCTCGGGGTACAGCGACATCGCGGTCGGCACCGCGCGGATGCTCGGGGTCGACATGATGCGGAACTTCGAGCAGCCGTTCGCGTCGAAGTCGCTGCCCGAGTTCTGGGCCCGGTGGCACGTGTCGCTGTCGAACTGGCTGCGCGACTACGTGTACAAGTCCCTCGGCGCCGCCCGGGTGTCGTTCCCCCGGTGGGTGCTGAACATCGGGGTGGTGTTCGCGATCAGCGGCCTGTGGCACGGCGCGTCGTGGACGTACGTGGCGTGGGGGCTGATGTTCGCGACCCTGATGGTGCTCGACCGGGTCACCTCGCCGCTGCGCACCGCGTTCTTCCGCCGCACCCGGATCGACCAGGTCCGGTGGCTGCGCAACGGGATCGCGATCGGCTCGACGTTCGCGTTGTACCTCGGGATGGTGGTGATGTTCCGCGCCACCACGTTCCAGGACGCGCTGTGGGTGTACACCCACGTGGGCTATGGGTGGGCGCACTTCGGCGAGCTCGAGGCGCTGCTGCTGTTCCTGCAGCGGGTCCACCTCGACCTGCCGACCTTCGTGTACTGCCTGGCGCTGATGCCGCTGGTGGAGTTCGTGGAGTGGTTCCGCCGGGACCCCGGGCGGGTCAAGCGGTGGGCGGCCCGGCCCACGGCGGTGCGGTGGGGGCTCGACTACGCGGTGGTGTTCGCGATCGCGCTGCTCGGGCACTGGTCGGAGACGCCGTTCGTGTACTTCCAGTTCTGAGCCGCCAGCATCTTCGCCGCGTCGTACCCGAACCCGTTGGGGCGATCCGACCGAACACGGAGGCACGGAGGACACGGAGGGCACGGAGTGAGTGAGTAGTAGTGAGTCGATCGAGGTCGAGACCGGTCAAAGGGCGGCCCGGGTGATGCGTCGAACAGCGCGAACGGGTCGATTCCAGTTCTGACGCGATCGGCCGCGGGGCGGGGTACCGTCTCCTCATGCGGTGGTTCCCCATGGCGTGGCTCGGGTTCGTCGGGGCGTGTGGCCCGGACGGCAGGGTGAAGCTCGGCTCGGCTCCGGAGCCCGAACCTGGGCCCCCACCCGCGGAGGGGACCCCCGACTGGGTCCCGGCCGGCACCAACGCGCCGCCCGAGGTGGGGGAGCAGGGCGAGCTCGTCGCGTACGTGGGCTCGTCGCTGACCCGCGCCGACACCACCGGGTACCGCGAGCTCGGCGGCCGGCGGTTCGAGAGCTGGAACAGCGGCGGGTGCTCGATCGACCAGTACCTCGACCCCGACTCGGCCTGCTGGCGCGAGTACGATCGGGCGGTCGACGGCCGGCCGGTCGGCGCGGGGCTGCTGCACATCTGCATCCTCGGGGTGGAGACCACCACGTACGACGACGTGCGCACGGTGCTCGACACGTTCGAGCAGCGGCTGCCGGCGGGCGCGCCGATCTACACCATGGGCCTCGCGCACTACCAACCGGCCGACCTGTGTGGGCTCGCCGGCGACGTGATCCCCGACGTGACCCGCGCGTACGCCGATCAGCTCGCGGCCGACGGGCTGGCGATCCGCGCGCCGGACCTCGGGCCGCTCACCGACGACCTCACCCTGGACGGGTGTCACCCGGACGAGGAGGGGCGACGCCGCACCGGCCAGCAGCTGCTGGACTTCTTCGGTCCCTGAGGTCGCCGTGTCCAGAGCCGTCGTCCCCACGTTCCTCCGGCTGGTGCGGGCCGTGCGGGCCGCGAAGCGCGGAGGCCCGGACGCGCTCGAGCGGTTCGCCGCCGGCCCGTCCCGACGCCAGTTCGTGGCGGGCGCCGCCGCGCTCGCGAGCTGCCGCCGCGCGCCCGAGCCGGTCCCGGTCGGTTCGCCCCGGGTCGTGATCCTCGGCGCGGGGTTCGCCGGGCTGACCGCGTGTCACCGGCTGGCCGAGTCCGGCGTCGTGGCCGAGGTGTACGACGCGCGCGACCGGG
>JBEBJC010000523.1:0-5958 GCA_040080105.1 Myxococcota bacterium | reverse complement strand
CGCGCTCGTCGTCGGGCTCGCGGGCGGGTACGCCGCGGCCCGGGTCCGGCGCGCGCGCGCGCGGGCGACGCCAGCGCCGCTGTCGATCGTGGGCCCCGGAGATTTGACCGACCCAGGGGCCGACGGCGGGGACGACGAGACACGCCCGACGCTGGTGCCGGTCCGCGGCGACCGGATCTCCGGACGGAACCTGGCCAAAGACCCGACCAAGGGCTGATCAGCCCGCCACGGCAGCCCCGGGGGCCACGGCGCACGGCACCACCCGGTACCCCCCCGCGCGCGCGGCTTCCTCGAACGCGAGCCTCCCCTCGGGCGCGTCGAACAGCGCGACCACGATGTCGCCGCCGCCCGCGCCGGAGGGCTTCGCCGCGCCCCCGTGTGCCTCGGCCAGGCGCACCACCCCGTCGATCCCGTCGGTCCAGTACGCGAGGCCGGCGCGGTCGGCCATCCGCCGCAGCGCCCTCCCGGCCGCGCGCAGCGCCCCCACCGGGTCGGCGCCGAACTGGTCGACCAACGCGCGGCTCTCGGCCACGAACGCCGACCGCTCTCGCCACGCGAGGTACGCCTCGACCCGCGGCCCGGTGCGCGCCGGCTGCCCGCTGTACACGACCGACGGCGCGACCGGCGGTGCGGGCGTCACCTGCTCGGCCTCGAACCGGCACACGCCGCCGTAGGTGCTGGCGGCCACGTCGACGCCCGAGCCCGAGCCCTGTACTGCCCGGTGCACCGCGAGGGCCGTGCGGAACCGGGTGTGCGGGTCGAGCCCCGGCGCGCCCACCAACACCGCGGCGACGGTGGCGGCGGCCGAGCCTCCGAGGCCGACCTTGTCGGGGCCCGGCACCGGGTTCCAGTCTGCGAACACGTAGGTCCCGGCCGGCGCGCCCACCGCGTCGAGCGCGGCGCGGGCGAACCGGTCGTCGACCGGGGTCACCACCGCGCGGATGGGGCCCGGGGTGAACGTCACCACGACCCCGTGGTCCACCGCCGCGACCACCGCGGGAGCCCCGTCGAGCACCGCGTACTCGCCGAGCAGCACCACCTTGCCCGGCGCCACCACCCTCACGGCGTCACCCGCGCCGGCCCCCCGGGGCGATGCGCCACCACCCGCAGCGCGTGTGGCGCGAGCGCCACGCGCACCACCTCGACGTCGGCGGCGGCGCACAACACCTTGACCTGGGGCCCGGCGTCGAGGGTGGCCCACGCGCCCACCCCGCGCGCGCGCAGGGCGAACACCTCGTGCAGCAGCGCGATCGAGGCCGGCTGGAAGTACAGCAGCGGCGGCGTCGCCGAGTGCATCGTGGCGTGCATCGCGAAGGTCGAGCGCTCCATCACCACCCCGAGCGCCTCGAGGTCGCGCGCGAGCACCGCCCGCCGACCCTCTGCCACCGCGGTGGGCCCGAGCGCGACCCACGTGTCCCAGTACGGGCTGGTCGCGCGCGACCGCTCCATCCCTTCGGTAGACCCTACCGCCTTCGGGCCGTCGGTCACGATCGCCACCACCATCGCCACGTCCCAGTGGTCGGCCGGCGCGAGCGGCACACCCGCGCTGTCGGCGCCGTCGGCGCGGGTCCCGAGGGGCCACTCCACGAACCCGCCGTACAACGAGCGGCACGCCGACCCCGAGCCGCGGCGGGCCAGCACCGACAGCTCGTGGGTGGTGCGGGTGACCCCGGACGCGGCCGACGCGGCCACCACCAGCGCGGCGAACCCGGACGCGCTCGACGCCAGGCCCGCGCCGGTGGGGAAGTCGTTGTCGGACTCGACCCGGCACGGCGGGCGGGCCGGATCGAGCAGGTCCAGCGTCCGCCGGATCTTCGGGTCGTCGACGGTCGACCCGTTCAGCACGATCTCGTCCCGCTCGACGCCCCACCACACCGTCGTGCGCGTGCGGTACCCGTCGAGGGTGAGCGACAGGCTCGGCACCGCGGGCAGGTTCAGCGGGCGATCGCGCTTGCCCCAGTACTTCACCAGCGCGATGTTCGGGTGCGCGACCGCGGTCACGGGCGCCAAGGTGCACACTCGAACGCGGTGAACCCCGCCGCCTGCGCGCGACCCACGATCGGGTGCGCCGAGCCTTCGGTCAACGCCAACACGACCCCTCCGCCGCCCGCGCCGGCGAGCTTCGCGCCGTACGCGCCCGCGTCGAGCGCGAGTTGGACGAGCCCGTCGAGCACCGGGGTGCTCACCCCGATCTGCCGGAGCAGCTCGTGGTTCCGGGTCAACAGGGCGCCGAGCGCGCGCGGATCGTGCAGCTGGTGGCGCGCCTCGGCGACCAACGCCCCGATCTGCTCGAGCGCCGGATCGATCGCCGGGCGCCGCGCAGCCACCTGCGCGACCAGCGCCGACGTGTCGCCGGCGGTGCCCGAGTCGATCACCGCGATCGACCACGCCCCCGGCGTGAGCCCCTCGCGCACCGGTGGCTCACCGCGGCGGAACCACAGGCACCCGCCGCGCGCCGACACCGCCACGTCCACTCCGGACGGGTTGCCGTGGAACGCGCGCTCGAGCGGCATCGCGCGCTCGTACACCGCGTCGGCGTTCAGGGTCTCACCAACGAGCGCCGCCTCGGCGCGGACCAGCGCGACCGCGAGCGCCGCCGACGAGCCCATCCCTCGCCCCACCGGCAGGTCGGTGTCGACCTCGACGGTGTACCCCCGTGCGATCACCTGGTGGATCGCCTCGGTCAGCCGCTCGTCGGCGTGGGGAGACGCGACCACCGTGGGCCCCTCCCGCCGGCTGAGCGTGACCCGGGTGCGGCGGTCCACCGCGAACGCGATCGCGGGGTGCCCGTACACCACCGCGTGCTCGCCACACAGCAGCAGCTTCCCGTGGCCGGTCCCGGTGCCCGTCGCCGTCGCGCCCTCGGTCACGGTCCGCGCCGCAGCCGCTCGAGCGTGAGCCGCGCCCGGTCGACCGAGTAGTCGCCCGACCGCACGAGCTCGGTCGTCAGCGGCGTGATCTCGTGTGGCCTGGCCCCCGCCGTCGCCGCGACCGTGCGCGCGTGCATCCGCATGTGGCCATTCTGGATGCCCTCGGTCGCGAGCGCCTTCAGCGCGCCCAGGTTCTGCGCGAGGCCGACCGCCACTGCGATCCCGGCGAGCTCCTGCGCGCCCTTCACCCCGAGGAGCTTGAGGTTCGACTGGACCGTCGGGTGCACCCGGATCGGCCCGCCCACCGTCCCGAACTGCAGCGGAAGCTCGATCGACCCGTTCAACCGGCCGTCCGGCCCGATCTCCCACCGGGTCATCGGGCGGTACTGCCCGTCGCGACAGCACCAGGCGTGCGCGCCGGCCTCGATCGCTCGCCAGTCGTTGCCGGTGGCGATCGCGACCGAGTCGATGCCGTTCATCACGCCCTTGTTGTGGGTGGCGGCGCGGTACGGGTCGGCCCACGCGAACCGCCAGGCCTGCGCGATCCGCTCGGCCACCACCGCGCCGTCCAGCGTGTCGGTGGACAGGGCCTCGGGCGGCAGCGACACCGTGGCGCCGGACCGTCGCCGGTCGGCGAGGTTCGACAAGATCCGCAGCCCGAGCGGCTCGCCCGTGATCTCCGCCACCAGCGGAGCCAGGTGCTCGGCCAGGGTGTTGACCATGTTCGCGCCCATCGCGTCGACCACGTCGAGCACGACGTGCAGCACCACCATCTCCTCGCGCGGGTGGCCGGGCTCGTCGTAGGTGAGGTGGCGGACCTCGAAGTCGACCACCCCGCCGCCCCGCTCCTCGAGCCGGGGGTGTACGCCGCGGGCGTGCTCGCGCAGGGTCGGCAGGGCCGCGTGGAGCCGCGCCATACACCGCGCCGGGTCGGCGACCGGGACCAGCTGGATCTGGCCGATCATGTGCGCCGGATCGGACCACGCGGTGAAGCCCCCCGCGTCGCGCGCGAGCCGGGCGACGTTCGACACCGCCGCCACGACCGACGGCTCCTCGACGACCATCGGCACGATGTGCTCGCGGCCGTTGATCAGGAAGTTCATCGCGACCGCGCACGGCAGCCCGAAGGTGGAGATGACGTTCTCCACCATCAGATCGGCCGCCTCGAGCGACAGGCCGGTGCGGTACGCCTCGACCTCGTTCGACGTGAGGCGGGACTCGAGCGCCCGCAGGCGCTTGTCGGGGGGGAGCTTGTAGAAGCCGGGGATGCGGGAGGACTGACTCACGACCGTCCGGTATCCGATCCCCGGTCAGATTTCAATTCCCAGTGAAATCGGCCTCATCCCTGCGTGCGCACCGGCCGACCCTCGGCGATGCGCTGCAGAACTGCCAGCTGCACCGCCTCCTGCAGGGCCAGCGCCCCCGCTTCGGACCCGAGCACCCGCCGGCGGACCTCGGGATCGGCGGCCGCCGCCCGGCGGGCGGCCTCCAGCGCTCGCTTTGGCTCTGAAGGCAACCGCCGCCGGGCCAACACGAAGTCTTCGTACTCGGGTACGCAGATCGGCTCCTCCAACGGAGCCCGCTGCGGAACCGCCGCCGACAGTGGTGCGACCGGCCACGAGACCTCCGGCTCCGCCGCCGCGGTGCGGACCCAACGCGCCATCCACTCCGGAACGCCAACTTGCCACATGTTGCCGCCCTCCTGTACCGATCTCTTATCCGGACCACTGAACAGCGGTCGGAATAAGCGGACAAAATTTGTCCGGATTTGGGGGTTCTGCGGGTGGTGATCGACGTCGACGCGACCTTGTCGGCGGATCGCCGCGTCGATGGATACGCTGGTTCCATGATGTGGTGGCTGGTAGGGTGTGACGGCGGCGGCCCGGTCGAGCCGCCCGGTCCGGGGCCGTGCGCCCGGGGCGACGCCGGCGTGATCTGCACCGTGGCGGGCGCCGGGGTGTCGGGCTCGAACGGCGATGACCTGCACGCGCTCGAGTCGTGGCTGTTCCAGCCGATGTTCTCGACGCTCGACGTCGACGGACGGTTCGTGTTCGCGGACTACAACAACAACCTGATCCGGCGGATCGACGACGACGGGTTCCTGCGCACGGTGGCCGGCAGCGGCGCCCACGCGTACGCGATCGACGGGGAGCCGGCGCTGGACTGCCCGCTCGAGAACCCGGTCGACGTGGCGATCGCGACCGACGGCACGCTGTTCATCTACGAGCAGCACGGAGCGAGGATCCTGCGGGTGCCCGCAACGACCGGCCTGGTCGAGACGTGGGTCGGTCGGGCGCTCGAGCCCGGGTACGAGGGGTACGAGGGCGACGGCGGGCCGGGTCCGGACGCGGCGATCTCACAAGGCTCGGGGATCGCGCTGGCCGACGACGGGACGTTGTACATCGCCGACACCGGGAACCACGCGATCCGGGTGGTCTCCCCCGACGGGATCGTCGACACCCTCGCGGGCAACGGCGAGGAGGGGTTCGTCGACGGTGTCGGCGCCGAGGCGCGGTTCGCCCGCCCGTGGGGGGTGGTGGTCGACGGGGGCGTGCTGTACGTGACCGACGCGCGCAACAACGCGGTCCGGAGGGTCGACCGCGCGACCGGCGAGGTGGTGACGGTGGCGGGCACCGGGGTGTACGGCGGCTCGGGAGACGGCGGCCCCGCGCTCGACGCGGAGCTCGGCAGCCCCCAGGGTCTGTCGGTGGCGCTCGGCGGGCTGTACGTGGCCGACTCCGACAACGACGTGATCCGCCGGGTGGACCTCGCGACCGGGATCATCGACACCGTCGTTGGCCAGCTCGGGGTGGACGGAGACTCGGGCGACGGCGGGCCGCCCACCGAGGCGCTGCTGCATTGGCCGAACGACGTGTTGGCGACGCCGGACGGAGATCTGTACGTGGTCGACACGTTGAACGCCCGGGTGCGCCGGGTCTCGGCGCCGTAGGCTGCCGCGGGACCCCTCACCCCGACCCTCTCCCCGATGCCGGGGAGAGGGGGATCGGCCGGAACCCTCAGCTGCGCCCCGAGGCCGGGGAGGGGGATCGGCCGGAACCATCAGCTGCGCCCCGAGGCCGGGGAGAGG